>NZ_JAKKRH010000001.1:0-230062 GCF_025654465.1 Shewanella sp. SM101 | reverse complement strand
CACAGGTATATTTTGCGCACCCTTATCGTTCTTGTGAACGAGGAGCGAATGAAAACGCCAATGGATTACTGCGGCAGTACGTCAAAAAAGGGGTTGATTTGAGGCTAGTGAGTGATGAATTAATCGAATTTGCTCAGAATAGAATTAACTATCGACCCAAAAAGTGTTTGAAGTTTAAGCAGCCTGCCGTGGTGTTTCACCAGTTAGCTGCTTAATTGTCGAGTGTCGCACTTCGGGGTTGAATTCGGGGAAAAGATCTTTCAGTTCCATGTACCATCAATAGCTTATATAACAGTGAAATGGAAAAAGTTCTTAGTGTTATCAATACATTTAGAGAAAATGTAAAAATTGCACTAATCGATATTCAGCAACAGGCCATAGCTTCTGATGAAATATCAGATCTTCTAAAAGTTAAAGCGCAAAAAATTTCATCGCGTATCAAAGAGCAAGATAATCGGGTCAGTATTCTCACTTCACAAATAGAGGCCTTAGATCAAACCTCTCTAGCACTACAAGCTAAAGCAGAAAAAACACGTGAACAAGTAGAAAATACGCAAATAGGGCTTGTTCGATCAAACGAATATATGGGGGCTATGGTTAAAGATTTAAGCTCGTTTATTGCAAGTAATGATGAACTCCAAGAAAAATTTTATCAACTTTCTCAACAAACAAAAGCCATTGAGGGAGTGGTATCCGTTATTAATAACCTAGCCGATCAAACCAATCTATTGGCTTTAAATGCTGCCATTGAAGCCGCTAGGGCTGGAGAGCATGGACGAGGCTTTGCCGTTGTTGCCGATGAGGTCAGAAATCTAGCCAAATCAACCCAAAGTAGTTTAGATGAAATTAATCAAATTATATCAGGAATATCTAAAGCGGTTCTTGATGCTGGTCATCATATGAAATCACAAACATCTGCAATTGTTCTACTATCGGATTACACAACAACGAGCCAGTCAGAATTAGGCGTTGCATGTAAAAACATCAGTGAAATTTTAACTTTGATTGGGCAAGATAGAACAAATAATAATTTGGATATCCTCTATGTAAATAGATTAGTTGGTGATGTAAGTAAGGAAATTGAGGTGCTAAAACACCTCTCAAGCTCCAACTCAAATGATTGCATCGAATTAGAGCAGCAGGGCCATAGCTTAACTCAAGTTACTGAAAAAATTGTTCGCCAATTAGGGATGTTTAAAACTAAATAGTAGCATAACTTAAAGTGCCCAATTGGGTTGACCAGAACAACTTTCCTTGCATTAAAGGAAAATTCTAGAAGACTAAAAATAACTACTTCATTCCAAAAGCTACTGTTCCTTAAAATGTAGTCAAACATACTCAAGGACTAATTCGCACTCTGTTAATGTCTTGTTGCCAAGCGTGTAACTAGAGCCTGAGTCGGTCAGTTCCGACTTATAGCGGTCAGTCCGTTCTTGCAATATGCGCTTTACAGTTTTGTAAGGCGTATAACGACTTATCTCATTGTCGTTTAATCTTGCAAGCACGTTTCTCGCAGCATTCCAATCAGCTTGCACAACTTCCCCATTGAAACGGTGAAAACGATCTCCCTTACGTGTGCCTATTAAAAGGCCATGCAAGAAAGAATCACTTTGCGAAGTATATGCAGAATTGACTAGATGCACCGTAGAACCTCTACGGTGAGATATACCTGTTAGGGCATCGGCTAATAAGCCTTTAACCCATGTGTTTAAACGTCTATTGGTATTTTTACCATAGCTACGCTTACTTTGGATTGGTGCGGTTAAATCCTCCGCAACAATCACTTTGGCTTTATCAACCAACTTGTGAGTTGCTGTAAATATCAATGTCTTGAGCTTTGCTTTCTGAGCATCTTGCCTTTTATCTAGCTTCTTGCGACCTAGATTATTTAACTCAATTTTCTGTTTCTTGTGCGGTTTGGCTTTAGAAATCGCTCTGAGCTTATTTCTACGTTTGTACTTTTGATTTAGGTAGTCTGATTCACTTGAGATCAATTTACCTAAACCATTGCCATATACTTCACCATCAGAATCCACAAAGGCTTCTGAATAACCTTTATCAACACCTACGGTTTTCTGACCACAATCCTGTGTTTCAACTGCATCATAAGTTGAGTGAACTTCAACATTACCGTTTTTTAGAATGATTCTAAGTGTGCCTTGTGGCGCAAAATCAACAGTGGTGTTTAGTGGAATTTTAATGGTTTGTCGAGGGACTAGACTCGGCACTTTAAGCCAACATTGACCATTTAACTCAAAAGTTTTACACATATCCGCACGAACAATAATTTGATTATGTGTGTGATTAACACCATGCTTAAAGTGATTACGCATTTGACGATGGAGGAAATTATCAGTCATCCATTCATCTTTTTTAAGCAAGGTGTATAGTCTTTTTTGTTCATTATTACAGGAGGTGCGTTTTCGGATCGCCTGCTTTACTTTGTCTTTTGATGCTTCTCGATAGGCTTTAATATCACCTACGCAATCACGTAGCGTTTCTTTCCACGCATTTGCAGAAACACCAAAGTCACGACTTTCTTTCATCCACGCATCACGAATGGTTCTGTCGCTGATATTTAAACCTGCAACAGCACCATATTTAGCCCACACTTCGCTACGAACACGATCAAGTAAAACAGCTTGTTTTTCAAGTTGCTTGTACTTTTGCACATTCAAGTTTTTACAGTGATGGATGCGTGTTAGTTTCAAAAAGTTATTCCTTACTATTCACTAATTCTTTAACTTTTTCTTTGTATTTTCTTAATCCATAAAGTCGAGAAGAAAAACAATGAATAATCGCTAAAAGGTCTTGAGTTACTTCTTCCGTTGGGGAAAAAGATTCTTGATTCATAATAATAATTTTACAACCATGTCTTTCAGCAAAAGATTCAAACCACTCAAAACCAAAACGCACCAAACGGTCTTTGTGAGCGATGACAAGCATTGAAACTTTACCCATTTCAATATCAAGAAAAAGCTGATTGAATTTCTTTCTTTTATAATTCAAACCACTTCCAATCTCTGACACCCAATCATCAACAGCATAGCCATTTACAGTACAAAAAGTTTCTAAAGCTGACACCTGATTAGCTAAATCGGGCTTTTGAGCAACACTAGATACCCTTGAATAAACAATTACTGACGATTTAGCTTCCGTTGCTTTTATACCGATATATTCAAGGTATTGATCGTGCGTGTAGTATCTGCGATTTTTAGGATTTCGACATGCAACCAAAATACCTTCGGCATCCCATCTTTGTAGAGTTTTAACCGACTTCCCAATCATTTCACCGAATTTAGCAGGAGAATACATTAATCAATCTCCGCTAACTTCTTGAAATCCTCAAGTGTATAGTCTTTAAATATGGATTCATCACAATATATGGCTAGATCATTGTCTTCATCCCATCCACAGATAGGGCATGTATAAGGGGATGATGCGACTCCTAGCTGATTATATTTTAATAAAATATCGTCACAAACCTCATAAAGTTCTGAATCCTCATGATGATCAACAACTTCAAGGAAAATTAGTTCACTAATATTTTCTGCAAATTTTTTGTATTTTTCAGGCACTTCTAGTTGATATAGCTCTACTAAATCATCTAGTTTTTTAGCGCAAGCATCACCAAAAATCTCTAATAATTTTTCCTCATATTCTTGACAGCGCATACCTTGTCCTGAAACGTGAGTACATTCAGAAAAGCCTGTATTTGCATTAATAAAATCAGCATAGGTGGGGCATTTATCGGAGAGTGATTGATTTGTTTTTTCAGGGTACGAAGAACAATCATAGCCTAAATCTACAATATCGGTTTCATAGAAATCATTCTTTGACCACTCACCATAGACCCATGATGCAAATTCCTTAATAAACCCATCTTTATTTTCAGGGGATACAAAATAAGCAAGGTCTTGCTCTACTTTCTTTAAGCTTTCAGTCAAGTATTTCATTGCAAGTTTTTTTTAAAATTTAATACCTAAATTGTATATGTTTGACTATATTTGTCAATATAATTATTTGCTATCAATCACTCCTCTCAGCAGTATACGGCGCTGGTGAAATGGAACAACTGTAATGCATTTTTTAGTATATGAGTTCTGTTGGCCTCCCTGATATTTATAAAGTACGCATAAGCGTTAGCCTAAAGCCAGTGTAAAATGGCACTGTGTTGAATACTACAAATCAAAAGCGTACAGTGTACACCTTTAAAAAAGCCTAAAGATTTTGATGAGCCATGCTATTGAGTTTGTCGAAACCTCGATCTTTACAAGACAGACCAATAAGCTAGCAACAGATGACGAACTAAAGGATTTGCAAGCAGAGCTTATTGCCCTGCAAGATAAAGGCGATTTTATCAAAGGTACAGGTGGCTTGCGAAAGGTTAGAATGGCAGTTGGCAACAAAGGAAAGAGTGGCAGTATACGAGTACTATACCTACTTGCTCTGGCTGACAAGATTTACTTGATACTCGCTTATCCAACATCAGTTAAAGATAGCCTAACTGCGGAAGAAAAGGCCAAGTTAAAACAAATAGTACATTCACTAAAAGGAGAGGAAAAATGAGTATATTTAACGAACTTCAAGCCTCCCTTGAGGAAGCGGTAGAAATGCATCATGGCCTCAAAAATCCCGCCAGAGTTACTCATTATGAAGTTGTCAACGTTAAGTCAATCCGTGAAGATTTACTTAAAGTAACTCAGGCCGAATTTGCTGCGACGATGGGAGTCAGTTTAGACACAGTTAAAAGCTGGGAAGGCAAACGCCGCAATCCAGCAGGATTGGCAGCTAAAGTGCCTGCGACGATTCAACAAAATCCCAAAATCTACGCAGCTCTTGCCGCTCACTAATATTATTCAAAGGCCCTTCTTGGACCTTTGAATTTTCCCCCTAATCTGAATCTGTTCTAAAAATGTTTTGGGACAGAAGTGATCAATTGCGCTAGAGCTACTAATATCTTAAGCATTCGGTAGCTGTGATAAATGTGTTTGCTATAATATTAACCATAGCCGTGGTGATGAGAATAAGCGTTGGAAGGAATAAATTATGACCATTGTTGATTATATCTTAGTATCATCCCCAGGGCCGGATTATACATTGTTAAATTGGTTAACAAACCTATCCAGTCGAACGAATTTCATTCGATTATGGATGATTTATATCAATCAATAATCTCGCATTAAGTCGACTTAAGAACAAAATAGCTAAATGTTAACAGAATTTACAAAGCATAATCTCACCCTGGTATCATCCCCGTTGCTGTTAGTGGTAGCTTTAGGTGTAATGTATTTTAAAAATCATCATAAAGACTCTAACTAATAAAATTTTCATTATAAAAAAGCCTTGTAAAAACAAGGCTTTTTTATGCCATAAATTTGGTTTTGTTATCTAACCCCTCGATTTGGAAATCGTCCGGATAGTTAAGAAAGCAAAACCGGTCAAAAAATTTATAACACAATTTTGCATTGCAAAAATTATCTGCGTCGTCTAAAAAAAGCGCTTGGCAGATAAAACAATGGAAATAACACAGTATAAACAACTGCATAAAATGCACTGTGCGGCTTTTTTGAAGCGAAATATTTACAATAGCCCCAATAGCCTATCAGCGTAAAAGTAAACGAAACGGAGGCCGCCACAAGATATTGGCTCGATAGGGTGACATCGGACTCCTGAATCGCAAGCCAGGCAAAACCCAGCATACAAGATGAGATGATCACACACGGCAACGCATGGGCCCAAAACGCATTCAACGATGCTTTATCCATTAAAAACAACCTCTCGACTACAATTTATGCTTCTCTAATCATTGAAAAGCCATGCTTAATCCCACTAAGGCACTCTCTTTCAATATGCTTTTCACTACCCGCTAATGAGGCAATAGCTATGCCGATCTCATTAGCCAAATCACATACCTCAATATCCTTCTTAGGAAGATCACTTAATGCTGTGGTTATCCTGGTAATGAATATTTCAACATCAACTCGATTTGATACCGTGGCTTGTTCACGCAAGTAAGCCTCAAGAACGGCAGGATTGGCGAGCGCCGCAGCTTTAACTTCAGCAAATGGAATACCTTTAACTTTGTTATTCACTATTCACCACCTTGATTTTGTAACATTTTCATGTATTGATGATGCTAAATATCTATTGCGTAGGTAAGGAATTGAGCGCCAGAATGGAGCTAATATATTCAACTGAATAGGGCAGTCTGATTTATTAAGGCATGTCGACTTCACACATCCTGCCCTTTACTCTGATACTCCAATAAAAACTGCTATCTTGCTGTGTTTTTATTGAGTAAGAGCTATTCCTTAAACCCTTTGTATAAAACCACTCCAGATGCGAGAACTAAACCAAGTGTCACTAACATGATTAAGATAGACCATAGTTGTAGCTCACTCATAATATACCTCTACTCAATTGGTGTTCTTCCTCGTTGTTAATGATAACAATCACCCCCATGAAGGAGCAATGTAAATACCGTTACGTTCAGGCCAAAATAGTTTATCTAAAAGGGTAATGTTGCGACTTATAAATGACCGTTACTGTAGAAATAACATGCACTCTTTTTGCATTGCAAATTTATCTCTCAAAAATAAAGCTGGCCGTTAAAAAGTTAAACCTACACAGCGATTTGGTCATCGAATACCACATAATCAAAAAAAGGCTTAAAAGTCAACGTGCTAGCATTTATTTTCAAACAGAGCAAGCAAATGAAAATGGATATTTAAAGAATTTTTTGGGATGTGTAATGACTCAAACACCAGTAGAAGCATTAATAGCAGCAACCACAAGTCTTACTCAATACCTCCTCCGCTAGCTGCCAATGGCAGGAAATGACATCATCCACCTTAAAGGTAGTAGATGTCATTTATTGACTAAATCAATCTATTTTTCTTGCCTAACATCATCAGGCTTCTTCGTTTCCTTGGTAAACGAAGAGACCGATACTAACTGCCTATTGTAATACTGGTATGTAGTAATTACGGTAACTATGCTTGTATTGGTTTCGTATGTGTAAGTGGTAGTTACATCGCATGCACCATTAGCAGTAGAACCACTTGGAGGAGTATCAGCACCTAGCAGCGTAACATTTTGCACAGTAGAAGCTGGGGGTGGCTACTAATTTTGCTGATTTATCCAAATGAAACGTATAAGACGACAGAATGGACTCTCACAAGTCCTGACAACTAATGTGGCTTGTTCAAGTTGTTTATTATAGAAAACCTTTTCACAATATTTCTCTTGGCATAGTCCCCGTGCTGACGGGGAACGGATAAAATGCTATAGTTCACCATAATGCCACTCGCTTAAGACTGAGTGGCATTTTTACTTCGATATTTGAGGCTGTTCATAATTCTGTGTCAGGTTAATTTCACCGTTTTCTTGAGCATCACACGCGAGTTGCTGGGTCGCTTCCTCTTTGGGGGTAAAATCGGGCCTTATGGCAACTTTTTCCTGACCGGCCAACTGATGAGCGGGATTTCTTGTTTCGGGTGGAAGAGCTGCAACGAGGTAAAGGCGCGATGGCGTTGCTTTTATCTGCGGAGCAGCCACATTCAGCATCTGTCGCTGAGGTGATTGCTAGCAAGCCGATGCCGCAAAATATAGCCGCTGGGGCAAGGTTACGGTTTCGCTTGCGTGCTAACCCCGTTAAAGCCATAAAAGACTCTAAGCGGCTTGATAAAAATGGCGAAGCTAAAAGTATTCGTGTGCCGTTAATTCACGAAGAAGAACAGCTCAAGTGGTTGTTAAGAAAATTTGCTGGTGTTGCTGAGCTTGAAACAGCAAGGGTTTGGCAAGAGCCTGCATTATTTTTTCGTAAGCAAGATATGGGTGGTAAAATTCAACCAGTTTGTTTTGAAGGTGTACTTACCGTGTTGGATAACCAAGCTTTATTTGAGTTGCTTAGGCAAGGTATTGGCCCAGCGAAAGCTATGGGCTGTGGCTTGTTGTCGTTGGCTGCGGCCTGATGTTACTGCGCCGGGTGTAATAACCTAACTCACGGAGGATAACCATGGCAGCAAAACTCGAAGTATTGGATCAACAAATTGCGACTGATACGAGGGCGGGAATTGAGTATATCTGTATTACCGATATTGCTCGCTATAAAAACCAGAGTCATACGGATGATTTAATTCGTAACTGGTTGCGTAACCGCAATACCATCGAGTTTTTGGGAATTTGGGAGCAACTTAACAACCCCGATTTTAAACCCGTCGAATTCGACGGGTTTAAAAAGCAAGCAGGGTTGAACAGTTTTACTTTAACGCCAAAACAGTGGATTGAACAAACCGGTGCCATCGGGCTGATTTCCAAGGCGGGCCGTTATGGCGGTACCTATGCTCAAAAAGACATCGCTTTTGAATTTGCCAGTTGGATCTCAGTTGAATTTAAGCTGTATTTGATTAAAGAGTTTCAACGCTTAAAAGAACAAGAATTCCAGCAGCTTGGCTGGGATATCCGGCGTAACCTGGCCAAGGTAAATTACCTTATTCATACCGATGCCATTAAACAAAACCTGATCCCTGATACCTTAACCCCAGCGCAAATCAGTCATGTCTATGCAGACGAGGCCGATTTGTTGAATATGGCGCTGTTTGGCGTTACAGCCAGGCAATGGCGGGAGCAAAACCAAAATTCAAAAGGCAATATGCGTGATCATGCCAATGTTCATCAACTGGTGTGCCTGGCTAATCTGGAAACGATGAATGCCTATTTAATCCAGCAAGGCATTACCGCAACAGAGCGCTTGCAGCAGTTGAATGCGCTGGCCATTTCGCAAATGACGATATTAAGCCGCCAGGCGTTACCTTTCTCGAAGCTGCAAAACAGTGACGGCGGTAACTAATGGCCTTTATTCCGCTTAAACCTATACCGCTAAAAGAGCGTAACTCAATGCTTTTTATTGGTATGGGCCGTATCGATGTGAAAGACGGCGCCTTTGTGGTGATAGATGAAGTAAACGGCGAGCGGATGCATATTCCGGTAGGTTCTATCGCCTGTTTAATGCTGGAGCCGGGTACGCGTATTTCACATGCTGCGATGAAGCTGGCGGCAGAGGTAGGTACCTTAATTACCTGGGTTGGTGTGGGCGGGGTGCGGTTTTACTCAGCTGGCCAGCCGGGCGGGGCGCGCTCTGACAAATTGCTGTATCAGGCCAAGCTGGCGCTGGATGAACAACTGCGCTTAAAAGTAGTGCGTAAAATGTTTGAACTTCGCTTTGGTGAGGAAGCCCCACAGCGGCGCAGTGTGGATCAGCTACGCGGTATCGAAGGCGCACGGGTGCGGCAAACCTACCAGCTACTTGCGAAACAGTACGGTGTGCAGTGGAATGGCCGCAAGTATGATCCAAAAGACTGGGAAGCCGGTGACATAGCCAACCAATGTATTAGTGCTGCTACAGCATGTCTGTATGGCATTACGGAAGCGGCGATACTGGCCGCAGGTTATGCGCCAGCCATAGGTTATTTGCATACCGGTAAACCACTGAGTTTCGTTTACGATATCGCTGATATTATTAAATTTGATACCGTGATTCCTTTAGCCTTTCGCATTGCAGCAAAAAGCCCTTTCGCGCCGGAAAAAGAAATTCGTTTAGCCTGTCGTGATTTATTTCGCACCGATAAAACACTAAAACGGTTAATCCCATTAATAGAGGAAATACTGACCGCCGGTGAAATTACCCCGCCAGAGCCTTACCCCGATGCGCAACCGCCAGCATTACCTGAGCCGCCCTCAATTGGCGATACCGGACACCGGAGTAGCTAAATGAGTATGTGCATGATCGTAACAGAAGCGGTGCCACCAAGGTTACGCGGACGTTTGGCAGTATGGTTGCTGGAGGTAAGAGCTGGTGTGTATGTTGGCGATGTAGGGCAGCGCGTGCGCGAAATGCTGTGGCAACAAGTTGAAGGCATGGCTGAAGACGGCAATGTGGTAATGGCCTGGGCTACTAATACTGAATCAGGATTTGATTTTATTACCTACGGCAATAACCGGCGGCAACCTGTTGATTTTGATGGGTTAAGACTGGTTACCTTTTTGCCTGAGCCAGAAAAAAGCAATTAGCCAATTAGCTCTTTAACAAGCCGGAAAAATTGGTAGAAAAAAGCAGGCACTTTTTTCTATTATAAATCAGGTATATACTTTTAGTCTGTTCCCCGTAAGCACGGGGATAAACCGGTTCCAGAATACTGCTGGTGTGGATCAGTTAACTGTTCCCCGTAAGCACGGGGATAAACCGCATGCACAATCACGCTCAGCGCTTGAACACTACTGTTCCCCGTAAGCACGGGGATAAACCGCGCAGCATCACGAAACGCGTTCGCTAGCTTGACTGTTCCCCGTAAGCACGGGGATAAACCGCACCCGGCTTCCCTGTGCAAAGTTGTAACATTCTGTTCCCCGTAAGCACGGGGATAAACCGTCGATTCGACAGGCGTTTTGTAGCTCAATGGACTGTTCCCCGTAAGCACGGGGATAAACCGGTATAGTATTGTTGGAAGTAGTTAATGAACGACTGTTCCCCGTAAGCACGGGGATAAACCGCAGACAAGAAGATTTGGGATCGCATTGTAGAGCTGTTCCCCGTAAGCACGGGGATAAACCGGCTATATGCCCTATAGACGGTTGTCAGACATGCTGTTCCCCGTAAGCACGGGGATAAACCGCGTATTTCATTGCGGATTTTAGCGATTTGCTCCTGTTCCCCGTAAGCACGGGGATAAACCGATATGAGCTCAACAATTATTGTCGGTGCAACGTAAGCGTAACGCCAACCACACCTTGCGGTGTGGCTGGCGTTACGCTTACAGTGGAACAGCTCGCTTGAACCGTATGGCATCGTAGCAATCCCTTGTGTCATAAGCGCCATCGCCAGATATCTCGATAATTCTTCGGCGGGTTTGCTTGAGCAAGTTAGGGAGGACTTCTGCATCGGTAACATTAGATAAACTCAGTTCTGCCGCGACGATTTCGTGAGTGCTGGTGTCTACCGCTAAATGCAACTTTCTCCAGACTCTACGCTTCCCGTCAGTACCATGCTTCTTGACCTTCCATTCACCTTCGCCATAAACCTTGAGACCTGTTGCATCAATAGCTAGATGCTGTATTGCACCTCTACTCTTTGGTTTAAATGAAACCTCGACTTGCTTAGCTCTTCGACTGATACAACTGTAATGTGGGCAGACTATAGGGACGTTAGCCAATGAAAAAACAGAATCGATAAACCCTTGCAATGCTCTCAACGGCATTGAGAAAACTCGTTTCACCATAAGCGCAGTAGTAATGGCTAAGTCGCTGAACTGACGAGGTCTACCTCGTTTATTTTGTTTGCTCTGCTTCCACTGGCGAATGGCTTCTTCATCAATCCAGAAAGTGAGTGAACCGCGGTTGATTAAGGCTTTGTTGTACTGTTTCCAGTTCGTTGTTTTGTAGCGAGGTTTCGGCATGAGACTAGGATGATTAACTTACTTAGCCGATCAGATCGCAACCTTCTGATTTAGTTCCCTCGAATTACGCAAAGCCATATATCTTTACCATAATTTACTAGCAAATCAATTAGATATAGGTTGTATAAGATTATCAAGAGAATAACCGATGATTTGAAAAGCGTTGAGTGTCCATAACGGTGTCAAAAACATACTTTTGTTATAATAATCAAAAAAATTTATACTTAAGGCCTTGATTATGTAAGCTGTTCATGTCAGTCTTTTGTTTTCAGCGGAAGAGAAAAATTCGATGGGAAGTTCTGAACTTAGCTTGCTGAAAATGGCGATTATGCAGTCTTGGAACGCGGTTGTGATTACCAGTGCTGACAGGACAGCAGGATATCCTGTAAAAATTGCGAACCCTGCTTTTTGTCAGATGACAGGTTACGCAATTGATGAGTTGTATGGTCAGTCATTGAAGATGTTACAAGGCCCTGCTACAGATCAGGAGGTGATTAACCGGCTTAGAAGTTGTCTTACCAGTGGTGAATACTTCGAGGGTATGACTACTAATTACCGCAAAGACGGTTCGCCATATTTGGTGCGCTGGAATATCTCACCGGTACGAGATGAGGTGGGTGACATCACGCACTTTGTTTCAGTGCAGCAAGATATGACTGCTTATGCCAAGGTAGAAGAGACCAGTAAAATTCTTGGTCAGGCACTGGATGTCGCAGCAGAGCCGATACTCGTTACCGATGCGCATGCAAAGATAATCTTTGCTAATCAATCGTTTATCCAGGTTAGCGGTTGCGAAGAATCAGAATTAATCGGCAATACACCAACACTTTTCAAGTCAGGCTTACACGACGATGACTTTTATAAGAACGTAAAAGCGTCTTTAATGACAGCAAAGACGTTCCAGGCAATTTTCATTAATAAACGTAAAGACGGTACCTTGTATCATTCTGAGCAGAGTATCTCCGCTATCAAAGACCAAGCTGGTAACATTACTAACTATGTTAGTGTTGGAAAAGATGTCACTGAGCGACTTCGTGAAGAGCAGGCGCTTCGTGAATCGGCAACAGTGGATCAACTAACTGGTTTGTTTAACCGCAATCATGGTAAGGCGTTGTTAAGTGAGGCTTATAGCTTTACTCTTAGCCGGGAAGAGTCCATGAGTCTCATTCTTTGCGATATTGACCACTTTAAGCAGATTAATGATAGCTTTGGGCATCCTGTTGGTGATCAGATTTTAGCTCAAGTATCGGGTCTGCTTCGAAAGTCGGTTCGGGGTAATGATAGGGTAATTCGTTGGGGCGGCGAGGAGTTTTTGATCCTGCTTGAGAATTGCACTGATATGGTCGCGGCAGAATTAGCTGAACGTTTGCGATTGCGAATTGCTTCAGAGCAGTTTCAGAATGTAGGCAAGGTCACCGTGTCACTGGGAGTTGCATCATTATTTCAGAAAGAAAGTTTAGAGCAGCTGATCAGCCGTTGCGATGAAGCCTTGTATAAGTCAAAACGTAATGGTCGAAACCAACTAACGTTAGCTACCATGAACGAGTTTCCAAAAAATTGAACGACATATCACCTGCACGTGAAATACCATCAAGTAAAATGATATGTGGTCTGAGATTTGGAACATATCTAGCAAGAATGCATTAGGGAAGTCGAGCCATGCCATCCAGTTTCTATTGGCTGTAGTGGTTTTTGTTCTTGGGCTGGGCTCCACTGCTGTGATATATCAAATTATTGTCAATTCTGTCCACGAACGTGAGCAAGTCTATTTCGAGTTCCGAGCCCGGGAAGCTGTTGAGCGAATTAAGAGCCGTATGGCAGCCTACCAACAGGTACTTCGTGGCACGGCAGGTATTTTTAATATTTACAAAATTGTCGACCGACATCAATTTAGAGATTATTACGAGCGTCAGGCTCTTGAACGCTACTTACCTGGCATCCAAGGTATTGGATTTGCCAAGGCAATTCATCCATTAGAACTGCAGGTACATATTGAACAAATTCGTGCTGAAGGGTTTCCATCCTACAGCGTACTCCCTGAAGGCCAAAGAGATCTTTATTCCTCGATAATCTATCTTGAGCCATTCTCGGGGCGTAACTTGAGGGCGTTTGGCTATGATATGTACTCTGAGCCCGTGAGACGCTTCGCCATGCAACGGTCAATGGACACTGGTGAAATGATGCTCTCCGGTTGGGTTCGACTGCAGCAGGAAGTCGGAGTTCATGAGCAAACAGGGTTTCTGATATATCAAGCCGTGTATGATAAAGACCTACCGGCTGCTACGGTGGCAGAGCGCCGGGCAAGTTTGCTGGGTTGGGTATATGCACCGTTTCGCATGACTGACTTCCTGGAAGGACTTATGGGAGAGCAAGAGCGCGATCTGGTTATAGACATCTTCGATGGTAAAGAATTGCGTGCTGCGGCGCAAACTCACTTTGGTAGTTTAAATAGAGATGATGTCTGGCCAGAGTTTGAGTCAGTCCATCAGTTAGATTTGCTGGGGCAAACCTGGACATTACGCATTCAAGCAAGTAAGAGCCTTTTGCAACGAGTCGAGACCGGGTTGCCGAGAGTTATTGTTTTAACTGGTGTCATGTTGAGTGGTATGTTGTCTGTTTTAGTTTTTATACTAATTTCAGGCCGGTCGAGAGCAGAAGCTCTGGCGAGGGAGATGACAGAGGACCTTTCAATGGAAAGGGCTAGATTGAATGCTTTTCTGGAAGGTACCCGTGTTGGCACCTGGGAGTGGCATATTCAAACTGGTGAAACTGTATTTAACCATAAATGGGCAAAGATTATTGGCTACAAGCTTGAAGAGCTTGAGCCAATCTCCATAGAAACTTGGATCAAACTCACACACCCGGACGATTTTAAAAAGTCAGAACAGTTGCTCAAGCAACACTTTTTGGGTGAGACACCTTTTTATGAGTGCGAGGCTCGCATGCGTCATAAGGACGGACACTGGGAGTGGGTTCTTGACCGTGGCAAGGTTGGGAAGTGGGATGATGAAGGTAAGCCCATCATTATGTATGGCACCCATCAGGATATCACCCGCAGTAAACTTCAACTGGAAACTTACTACCGAGGGGCCTATCACGACGTTTTGACTGACCTCCCTAACCGACAATTGTTTAATGACCGCATTTCGCAGGCACTTGCCCTGGCAGAGCGCGAAAAAACGCATCTGGCTGTGTTCTTCATTGATCTGGATGGGTTTAAGACAGTCAACGATATCTATGGTCATGAAGCCGGCGATGTTGTGCTTAAAACGGTAGCTAAGAGTATTGAACAGTGCATACGCGCATCGGATACGCTTGCCAGATTAGGAGGAGATGAGTTCGTAGTGCTGCTTCAAGATATCGTTGACGAACAAGAGGCTATCGATAAGGCGACTAAGTTCATTGCCGAAGTTAAGTCCCCCATATCTCTGCCTGCTGGTAGCGAAGCAAACATTTCGATGAGTGTTGGTATCGCGCTCTACCCACAGCATGGGATAACAAGCGAACAACTTTGTAAGCGGGCTGACCAAGCAATGTATCAGGTGAAAAAAGGCTCAAAAAATGGTGTGTTAGTTTATCAGAACGATGGTTCAATCAATTTAGCTTTAGAGAGCACTGTTATAAACAGTACGTTGTAGCTTATTGAATCCTTAAGCTCGTTATTATTATTTTGTTACAGGCGTGCGCCGCGCTCGATGCTCTGAAACAAGCCTCTCATTTAACAAGGTCTTGATGCTGCCTAATCAATTCATCTAGCGTTGATACAATGCTCGCTCCTGCTTCTTTAATCTGAATTTCATCTTTTGAGCCAAGCAGGCCATCAAGATTAAACCGTGCTTTATCCTCAATTCCAGCAAGCGCCATTGACCAGTCAGCAAAGTTTCTCTCATCTAATGGCTCGAAGTGAAGAACCGTTACATCAGTATGTCTGTCATCTAGTTGAATAATTTCGAAAAGTTATTCTAAAGACTCTTCCGAGCCTTCAATCACCTGACAAAAATATCCCCCAGAGTAGAGAAGGGCACCCGTAATTCCCCTAGCCGGGTTATTTCGGTGAGCCGATTCCAAAATTTTTCCTATTTCCTTCTGAACGTTTTCAACCGAACCTGAGGTAGAACAACCAAACAATGGCTGGCGCTGTTTGACCAGCAAAAAACCAGTGGGTTAACTCAAACCGAATTTGCAAAACAGCAAGGCATTGACCCAACCTATTTCAGTTATCGTAAGCGGCAACTTCTCGCCTGGCAACACGAAGACGATAGCGGCTTTGTCGAGCTGACCACTCAAGGCATGTTGCTTAGCCAGCCAATGCTGCTGAAAAAGCACGATGTAGAGCTGCACTTACCGTCAGGCACGGATGCCTTGTGGTTAGCTGCGTTGCTCCGGGCGCTTTAATCATGAAGATGTTTATCGACCCGCCCAAAATCTACCTGCATAAACAGCCGGTCGACTTTCGTAAATCCATTAATGGCTTATCGTTGCTGGTCGAGCAAGAGATGCAGCTCTCGCCATTTAGCGGCGCACTGTTTGTGTTTTGTAATCAGCAGCGTACCCGGTTAAAAGTACTGTACTGGGATAGCACCGGGTTTTGCCTGTGGTACAAACGGCTTGAAAAAGACAAGTTCCGCTGGCCACGGCAGATGCCTGGCAAAATACTGTCTATTAGCGAGCAGCAATGGCATTGGCTGTTGCAAGGTGTCGATATCCAAAAAATCACCGCCCATCAGCCACTGCATTACCAGAGTGTGGGCTGATATGACGATCGGCTATAAATCCTTATGATCGCATCCAAAACAATCTAAATCTTACCAAGCACTTAGCTAAATTGGCCGTTATAATGGCGGCCATGAAAAAGATACCAGACACCTTACCTGATGACGTTGCACTGCTCAAGAAAATGCTGCTTGAGCAGACGCAAAAGCTTGAGCGCAAACTGGCGCAGAAAGATAAACGCATCGCCAAATTAGAGCGGGTTAACCAGCAGCTGTCGGACAAGTTGCAGCAGTTGCTGGAGCGTTACAACCTGAAGAAGTACCAGAAATTTAGCCCCAGCAGTGAAACCTATGAAGGTGAAGGCGAGGTGTTAAATGAGGCCGAACAGCTTATTGAAGACGAGTCAGTAGCGACAGAGCCAGATACTCAGACGACCGAGAGCGCTAAGAAAGCTGCTAAGCCACGCCGCCCACGGATTGCCCCTGAGCTGCCGCGCGTTGATGTTATCCATGACATTGACGATAAAACCTGTGCCTGCTGTGGCCATGCGCTACATCAAATGGGTGAAGAAGTTAGTGAGCAAATCGAGTTCGTACCGGCACAAATCCGGGTGCTCAGAAACGTGCGGCTGAAATACAGCTGCCGGCAGTGTGAAACCACGGACACCAAGGTCGACATTAAAATTGCCGATGTGCCACCGGCGGTTATCCCTAAGAGCATGGCCACACCGAGTCTGCTTGCCCAAATCATCAGCAGCAAAATGCACTATGGCTTACCGTTGTACCGACAAGAGCAGTTGTTTAATCAGGCCGGTATTGAGCTTAGCCGTCAAACGATGAGCCGCTGGCTGATAAGCTGTGCAGAGAAACTGAAACCGTTACTGGCGTTAATGAAAGCTGAGCTTCTGAAACAGCCCGTGCTGTGGGCAGATGAAACCACGGTTAATGTGCTGGATGTTGAGAAAAGCACCTGTTATATGTGGGTATATGGCTGTGGCTTAGAAAAAAGTACCGGCCCCAAGCTCGTGCTGTTTGATTATCAGGATAGTCGCAGCAGTAAACATCCCACCGACTTCCTGGCGGGGTTTAACGGTTATCTGCAGGTCGACGGTTATGCCGGATATGAGAAAACCCACGCAACCTTAGTCGGCTGCTGGGCACATGCCAGACGTAAGTTCGTCGAAGCCCAAAAAGCGCAGGGTAAAGGCAAAACCGGTAAGGCCGATGTGGCTCTTAACCATATCCAGAAACTCTATGCGCTGGAGAGTAAATTAAAAACTGCGCCGCCTGATAAGAAATATGAAGCCAGGCAAACGCTAGCCAAGCCGTTGCTCGCGCAATTCAAAAGCTGGTTGGATAAATCAAGCGAGAGTGTCACGAAAGAAAGTTTACTGGGAGCGGCTATTACGTATAGCCTGAATCAGTGGCCCAAGCTTGTCCGCTATCTGGATGATGGCTGTCTGAATATCGACAACAATCGTGCGGAGCGCGCCATCAAACCGTTCGTGATTGGTCGCAAGGCGTGGTTGTTCGCCAATACCAAGACGGGAGCACAAGCCAGTGCGGCACTGTACAGCCTGGTCGAGACCTCAAAAATCAACGGACTGGAGCCGTATGATTACCTATGCCGCTTATTAACCGAGCTACCCAAAGCCAACACCCAAGAGAAACTACAGCAACTCCTGCCTTACTGATCACCCGCCACACCGCAAGGTGTGGTTGGCGTTACGCTTACAGAGTAACTCAGAATAATCTTCAGTTTTAATGTCGCTATCGAGGATGTATGGATAAACTTATGAAAAAAACTAAATGATGTTTCGAGTATATCGTATCTAGATTTTCTTGATGTTGGGCGCACTGTATCGCCTATCACAATAGATAAAAGTAAGTCCTCAGTTGAGAGCTTAACTGAGCAAAAAAGTCATAGAAAAATGCACCGTAGATTTATTGTCAGAGGTCACTGGAAGTTGCAAGCCTACGGCGAAAAAATGAGTTTAAGAAAGCGAATCAGAATTGCGCCTTATTATCGTGGTCAGGATATGGCGGTTTTGATAAATAAACCATATCTTGTGAAATGATTTTAATTAACTTATTGAAAAGAAAGTAAAATAGAGTCATTAAGGAAGGGGGTTTATGATTATTCGTCCTGCAAAACAAAGAACTAAATGTTTCTATTGTGAGGAAATTGGCACTTTTGCTGTTAGTCAAAAATCAACATTTTACCCAACTCATGTGTGTCAGAAACACCACGATAGCATCCTATACCCAGCGAGGATTATTTACACTTCACACGCTCATCGGAAAGACAATAAACCTATCTCCAATGTTAGATTTATAATGTTTTTCAGGCAGGTTGCAGTAATGACCGAAGGTGGATTAAAGGAACTTGGTTACGCTGGCAGAAGTCGATCCCATTGCACTATCGTACCAGACGAAAGAAGTGCTGTAGATTTTCTTTTAGAAAATCCACCCATAAATGCAGATGGTAAATTGTTTCGAATCGCCAAAGGTAGAGAGGGCAAGAAGTTGTACGAAGCATGTAGTAATCCCCGTATTCTAAAAATATCAAACTCTTTGCAGAGTCCGAGCATAAGAACTATCTCTGCCGAGGGTGCATTTCAAAAGCTAACAAAATCAAAAAAGCAGAACATCCGATGGTTGGGCGGTAACACCATAGCAATATTTTAGCCTTTTGGTAGGCGCTTTTTGGAACAACCTGAATTAAGGTGCCATTTTGTCAACTTTATTGATATTTGTTAATGATAATGGTAGTATGGTAAATGAGGTTATGCCTCATATTTCACCGCAATATGTTCCGCTAGTTCAGCACAGAGTGCCAGAATAGTGGCTATTAAAAGTGAACGCATCCGTTGATGCTAAATTAGGAAATAGGCAGATGAAAAGTATGACAAATGAACGCATTACCACTCGTGTAAGCATTGAGTCAAAAGAGCTGTTAGAGAAAGCGGCTGCGCTTGCTGGTTATGCCAGTATTAACAGCTTTATTGCGAATACAATGATTTCAGAAGCGAAAAGATTGATCACACAAGAGCATTTTCTGGTGTTATCAAAAAATGATGCTTTAGCTTTTGTGAACGCTTTAGATGCACCCGTTAAAAGTAACAGTCGGTTTCTTAATGCCGCGCGCAAGCATAAGGAAACGGTAAACAATGAAAGTTACCCCATTTGATAAAAATAAGCATGACCGTAAGGGTTTTGATTGTGGGAATACAGAGCTAAACAACTACCTGAAATGTATTTCAGGTCAGCATGAAAAGAAAGATATTTCAAGGACATATGTTCTTACTTCTGAGTTAAATCCTTCACATATAAAAGGTTATTACTCTATTGCTGTAGCTCAGGTATCTCTTAGCGAGTTACCAACCGAAATAGCTAAAAAATATCCATCTGAAATAACGTGCAGCTTGATAGGTCGAATGGCTGTTAACCATACCTGTCAAAGACAAGGGCTTGGTTCAATATTGCTTATAGATGCAATCAAACGAATTATCCACGCTTCCAGTGCAATTCCTATCCCTATGATTATTGTACAAGCAAAGAACGAAGATGCTAGACGTTTTTATAGTGAGTTTGGTTTTGTATCTTTTCCTGATAATTATTTGAAACTTATGATGACACTAGCCCATGCTAAAGCGATGTTGAAAGAAGCCGAGCATTAAAAAATGAGCAAAACAATTTAGATAAATGTGCGGCATTCACTCAAAGCGCTTTTCAATTGAGCGGTATTCGCTCGTAATTGTTTTGGGGTTTTATTTCTGAGTGCTAGGAAACATTTTATCTGTTTCAAGTATTGATGAAGCCAATTCATTTGCAGAAACAATTGACCATGTTGAATTGCACTGTCCCGCGATAACCATTGGAGTGAACCCTAGTTACCTTGCTGATGCCCTTGCAAAACAAGGGGGCGACACAGTAACTTTTTACTTCAACCAGTCAACAGCGATTTTGATCACTTGTGACATACATGAATTGATCACTCTAGTCATGCCCGTTCGTTGTTGATTTTAACTGATCAGAGCAATTGATAAAGCCTATAAAACATAGGCTTTATTGTTTTGCATTTTGGTTTGATTTGGTTACTGAATAAGTATAACGGTGGGTCGCCTTGAACACTGTTAATTGCTCGAAATTGAATCAAATGCTAAAATCTAAGGTAAGGACATCCTTATGAGTAACTACATAGTGTCACCTGAAACGTTTATTTTGTATTCATTAGCTGGTTTTTCTGTTGCGACTTTAATGCTCGTAGCAGTAGGTTGTTTCGCCATCAGGCAAGATAAAAACAAACAACCTAATAAATAACACAGTTATAAACAACTTACCCTTGAGGGACACTCCCTCAAGGGCGTGTGTTCCTCTAAATTTAGAGAGAAACACACGAACAATGATGCTTGGCCACATGGCATTAGTTCAATATCTCCAGAACTTCCCAATGCGTCTTATCTGTCGTCTGCAACTAGGGTGAAAACTATGCTAAATATTGATGATCCTACACAAACCGAACGAGCTCATGCGTTATGGCGACTAGGCTTTAGACCTTTTTTTCTTGGGGGAGCAATATTAGCTGCGTTATATATCCCTTTGTGGTTACTAACTTGGTTTACTCCTCAATATAGTTTTTTTCCTTCATCTTTTTGGAGTAAAGTATTGCCCCTATGGTGGCATCCACATGAAATGTTGTTCGGTTTTGCAATCGCAATTGTCTGTGGTTTTTTACTTACTGCGGTTCAAAATTGGACAAATCAACCCACATTAAAGGGATGGCCACTTGCGTTGACCTTTAGTTGCTGGTTGCTGGCACGATTATTACTGTTACTCCCTATTCAAGTTCCACTAATTTTGCCGGCATTATTTGATTCATTGTTCCTTGGTATGGCAAGCCTTACCCTATGGCGCTGCATTTATAAGGTGAAGCAATGGCGCAATATTGGTTTTCCGATTATGTTGTTTGCAGCACTCGTGATTAACAATGTCAGCTATTACGCTTTATTTGAACGCGACTTCATCCTTGCTAATCAAATTTGGCAGGCCATGTTATGGTGGTTAGCCTTACTTATCACCATAGTTGGTGGGCGTGTCATTCCATTCTTTACCGCGATGCGCATTAAGGCCACTAAAGCAGATCCCTTAACTTGGGTTGAATACCCGCTGATCCTGACGATGATCTTGCTCGTCATTCAATCACTCATCCACCTTATACCTCAGGAAGTCGAGCGAGGCTTACTACTCATTACAGGGCTCTTGCATCTAGTCCGATTTGTACGCTGGTTACCCCATAAAACACTGACGGAACCTATGCTGTGGTCCTTGCATCTTGCCTATTTAATGTTGCCACTTAGCCTGTTAGCCATGAGTTGGTATCTCGATAATGAATATGCCTATCGCAGCCTGCTTCACCTATTTGCTATTGGTTGTATGGCTACCCTGTGTCTTTCGATGATCTCCAGAGTGTCACTCGGACACACGAGCCGAAATATTTATGAAGGCCCGAAAATGATTTTGGCATTTATCTGCCTACCATTAGCGGCACTGCTCAGGGCATTGATGCCCATCTGGTTTCCGGCCCACTCCCAAGTATGGTTATGGTTGGCTGGCACTTGCTGGTTTATCGCATTTGCACTGTTTGTATGGCACTATTTGCCAATACTCTCTCGCCCCCGTATTGATGGGCGCCCAGGTTAATATTGATGTTCTGACAAAAGGATACAAAGTGAAAATTTATTTAAAAACAGTCATATTACTCAAGCTGATTGGCTTTCTCGTTATTGCTACATGCACATCTGTAGCGGCTTCTGATACCAGCAATCAACAAAAATATCCTAATCAATATCAATCTTGGCAAGCCACATCTGAACAAGTTGAGCGCGAGGATATGCTCGCAAATTATCCTGCCAGTATCATACTCTGGGCAGGATCTTCCTATGCAAAAGAGTACCATAGCCCACGGGGACACCATTTCGCCGTTGCCGATGTGACACAGACTTTACGTACAGGAGTGCCCCCTAAAGCAGGAGAGAAGGGCTTATCCGCCAGTTGCTGGACCTGTAAAACACCTGATGCGCCCAGATTGATAGAACAATTGGGATTTGAAGGGTACTCTGCCAAAAACTTTACCGATTTGGGCAAAGAGATCCAAAGTGTCGTCTATTGCAGCGATTGCCATGAGTCTGGTACACAGAAATTAGCCTTACCTCGCCCACATGCTCAAGATGCAATGGCCAAAGTTCACTTGCCATTCGATAAACAAGATAAAAATATGCAAGGCGCACAGGTGTGCGGTCAGTGTCATGTGACTTATTATTTCCGTCCAGAAAAAAGTAATGTCGTTAATATTCCTTGGATTTTTGGTAGTACCGCCGATGATATTGAAAAATATTACGACACTCGCCGCTTTTTTGAATGGATCCACCCCATTTCAAAAACGCCCATACTCAAAGCACGTCATCCTGAGTTTGAGCACTGGAGTCGTAGTAAACACGCCGAAGTCGGTGTCACTTGCATTACTTGCCATATGCCAACCCAGCAGGATGCAAAAGGTGTTGAATTTACGAGCCATAAAGTTGATAAAGCCTTACCGCATTTTGATAGTAGCTGCAGCGGCTGCCATAGCAGCAAAACCAAAATCGAAACTAAACTCGCGGCGAATAAGTTAACTATTGAAACAAAAGCCCGCGAAGTGGAAGCTTTACTCGTCAAGGCTCATTACGAAGCCAAAGCAGCATGGGATGCCGGTGCTAAATGGGAGAATATGAATGAGCCCATTATGGCGATACGACACAGTCAGTGGCGCTGGGACTTTGCCATGTCTTCACATGGTTTGTATGCACATAATCCACAAGAAGGTAAGCAGCTTTTAGATAAAGCCATTGAACAAGCGAACGAAGCACGTCATCTGCTCGCTGGAATATTGAAGCAACTTAACGTTACTCAAGTTAGCTATCCAGATATCAGTACTAAGGAAAAGGCCCATCAAGCAATAGGGTTAGTAGAGACTGATTTAATTAAAGAAAAACAAAAGTTTATTCAGAATGATGTTAAGAAACACTGGCAACCAGTTAGTCAATATGGTTATTAGTGAGATTTAGTATTGCTAGTAGGGCGTTCGGAATTCAGCATCAGGCTAAAATTAAATGTCTAAGCATGCTGTCTAAACGCCCTTTAATGTATTAGTTCAGACTAGATCTGACACATCGTCTTCAAAATATGAGAGTTAGAGACTATAAAAGGCTATTTATTATAACGACACACGGTTGCTGTACATGAGCATAAACTGCCTCATGGCAGGCTTCCAATCTCGTAGTGGCATTGTCCACTTTTTAGCAATCTGGTGTAAAGCCAGATACAGCAACTTCAGCACCGCGTCATCACTCGGAAACGACCGCCTGGTCTTGGTCACCTGACGTAGGCTGGCATTGAGTGATTCGATGGCGTTGGTGGTGTAAATCACCTTGCGGATTTCCGGGGGACAGTCGAAGAAAACGCTAAGCCTTGTCCAGTTTTCGCGCCAAGATTTGCTGATACTTGGTTGCTGCTTATCCTACGTCTCGGCAAATTGCTTCAGGGCTAGTTCGATTTGCTGCAACGGCTTTACGCTCTTTCCAACTGACAAAGTGCAGGCTGTTGCGGATTTGAGGCACGATGCACAGCTGTACCTGCGTTTTAGGGTAAACCGCTTATATCGCATCCGGTAAGCCCTCAAGGCCATCAACGCAGGCGATCAAGATATCTTCTACACCGCGGTTTTTAACGAACAGCGCGAAATTCTCCGACCATAGCTTATGAGCCAAAGCTAATAAGTACTGCATTAGTTACTTGTGAGATAAAGGTCGGCGAGACTTCAACACCATAGGTTTCTTCAAAGTGGGCTTGGATATCACGGGTAGACATGCCTCTGGCGTAAAGCGAGACGATGCGCTAATCAAAGCCGCCGAGCTGTTTCTCGCCTTTCTTGATGAGCTTAGGCTCAAAGCTGCCATTTCGGTCTCGCAGTGGGTCAAGCTCAATGTCGCCGTGAATAGTGCGTACTGATTTACGGCTTTTACCGTTAAGGGAGTTGCCAGTATTTTTACCGGCCGCATCATGTTTGGCATAACCAAGATGCTGCTCCATCTCGGCTTCAAGAGCACGCTCAGCAAGCTTTTTAGTCAACTGCTTAAGGATACCTTGCTCACCAAGCAGGTCTTGAGGGGATTTGTAATCAGCTAATAACTAATCGATAAGCTGGTCTGATACTGGCATTCTTTTTTCCTTTCAAATACATGGATAGAATGCCACTTACACAGATCTTTTTATACTCTCACTTTTATTAATGCTTATATAGCTAATCGTGGGGCTATGGCTCAGTTATTTGAAACTGAGTAATTCGATCGTGTGATCCATCTTACTGCACAGGCAGGTGTGCGTTATTCGATAGAAAACCCTCACGTTTATGCGGATGCAAACCTTGTTGGTCACCTAAATATTCTTGTGGGATGTCATCAAACCAAAGTCAAACATTTAGTTTATGCATATTCTAGTTCAGTCTATGCAGTAACGAGTCATCTAGAGCAGCGGATATGGCAGCATAAAAACGCTATTATTGATGGATTTACCCATAAATATAAAGTTGATCAGTTAGTGTACTTTGAGTCTCATCAATCTATGTATGAGGCTATCACTAGAGAAAAACAGCTGAAAAAATGGCGTCGTGAATGGAACATTGAGCTGATTAATTCACAAAATCCAACGTGGCAAGATTTATGGTACACGGTAATATCTGGATCCCCGCGTCCGCGAGGATGAAAGTGTAAAGGGGGGAGGATGACGGTGTGAAAGCGAGGATGGCCGCCTAAGAGTGGCTAGGATGACAACGTAACAGAAATCGGCTTTTTCCGTAATCCGTCCTCCGTCAGCGCAGCGTTCCGTCAATTGTGAACTAAGCGTTCTGTTATCTAGGAAGGTTACTTTGCAATTTTTAGGACGTCCCTTTGTTCCTACTAAGGCTAATGCAGAGCCATTTGGTTGGATTATCACTTTTGAAATTGAGCGGTTCGCCAGGGGGGCAGAGCAATAAATCGTAGCGTTCAAGCTCAGTTAAATGGCCATTCTGGTCCCATATAACGGGTTCTAAACACAAGAGTAATTGCAGTGGCATGCAAACGTTTTGCTCCTGTGTTGTGTCGAGTGTGTTTTCGCTTGAATCAGAGATAAAAGTGTCGTTAATGCAGATTTTTTCGATATTGGAGCTATATTTGTCCCGTTTGGTCATAACATTGAAATCGAGAACTGGGTCATCCAGTAATTGGCTCTCAATTTGAGTTTCACCCTTAAAATTAAACGGGGCATTATTGGGGGTTAATAGGGTGCTGCTATTGAGGCTATCTCCTTGAATGTGCAGTTTGAGTCCTTCACCTTCGAGTAAGCATAGTTGCCTATCTATGCCGATAAATAGTGAGAAAGGGCCGCTGCTCGAAACGCTGGCTATGCTTATCCGATAATCAAAATCAGATAAATCCGCATGGCTTGGGGAAATCAGTAACTGTTTGGTACTGCCGCCGCCATTTTTCCATGTTGTTGATGGGCATTCCCGATAACGGATAAGTTGCATATTTTTTATCAACCTTTCTTCTTCAATACATAATGCTCGGCAAGTTCACCGGTAATGCGTTTGCCCTCAGTGTCTAGCATGATGAGTTGGTTTTCACCGACCAAATATTGACTACCATCCGCTAGGGTGATGTTGCGCCCTTGATCATCCCAAACTGCGGTGCCTGTTACTTTGAAAATCCGCTCATCTTTGCCTAAATAAACAGTCTTTAGCTCGAAGCTGTTATCTGCCCGCAGGCTGATATGGGTTTGGATCCCCTCACAGCTTGCACAGGGAACGACGCCTTCATATTCACCGGGCCAGTCGAGTACATTTTTGCTGGTATCGCCAAGGGAAATGCTGGCCGTTGCCTCGGTTTGTGCCGCCGTATTTGCACTTGGTTGTGCGGGCTCTGAGCAGGCGGTGGTGAACAGGGCTAAAAAGGTGATTGTTAAGAGTGATTTGTTCATACTCGATCCCATTTGTTGAGTAAAATTTAGCATGTCAGTTGTTATCATACTCGGCAAGGTGTATTGAGCAAAATTTCTCTTATTATCATGTTATAACAATGTGTTATTTGCACCTCGATTGTTTATTTAGCTGATGGAACTTGCCCTTGGTGAAGATAAATTGTTGAAGTGATTGCATGCTCTCGCTCTGATTTTTCACTCTAACGACTCATCATTTGAGTTGAATAATGGCACTTCACTCCTCGTTTCGTGTTTATGAATTGGCAATAGAGAACAAAATTTAATCTCGAAATGTCAACATGGCCTCGTCACTTCCTAGATTGAATCTATACTAAAATCTATCTCTTAGCGCTTGGGAGGTGGGCTTGTGGCGTTATCCAAAAACAATACAGAATCTTTAGGTGGATCAATATCATTATGACGCGCATGTTAGACAGAATTCTATTCGATGTGAGTAAGTCCCAGGTGATCGATCAGGGGGATTTAACACAGGCATCGCAGTTGATTGTGTCATCCGTCTGCAAGGGACTTAATATTTCCCGCGCCGGGATCTGGCTGTGGAGTGAAGATCACCAAAGTATTCAGTGTTTTTTCCTGCTCGATAATGCGCGCGTGCAGGAGCCATTAGTCATAACCCGCAGCCAATATCCTCATTATTTCAGCTTGCTAGATAACGAACGCACTATCGTTGCTAATCACGCGCAAACGGATCTTGCTACCCATGAGTTTTTGGCTGGGTATTTGCAGCCAAATCACATCACCTCAATGCTCGATAGCCCAATACGACGCAGTGGCAAGATGGTTGGGATTATTTGCTCTGAACATCAAGGCACACCCCGTGAATGGACTCGGGATGAAAAAGCATTTGCTTCCGCGCTAGCCGATTTGTTTGCACGTGCAATGAGTGCGAAGGAAATTTTTGATTATCAACAACAACTAAAGGCCATCAATGCGGATCTTGAAAGCCAAGTTGAACATAGAACAAAAGAATTAGAGGCGGCATTAGCTAACCTGAGTGCGACCCAAAACCACCTCGTCGAGAATGAAAAAATGGCGGCACTGGGAAGCTTAGTCGCTGGGGTCGCCCATGAGGTCAATACACCATTGGGGATAGCGGTGACGTCGGTAACCCATTGTTTAGATGAACTGGCGTTATTGAAGGGATTTTTTGAGCGTAATGAACTGGATGAAGATAAGTTTTTAAGTTTTATTAATACTATGCAAGATGGATTAGGGTTAATTGAACGCAATCTTTCACGGGCGGCTGAGTTAGTGCATAACTTTAAACGTACGGCGGCCGATCAGTCCGTTCTGGAGCGTGAACGCTTTAATCTAAAGACCTATATATTCCAAATTTTTAGCTCGTTAAGACCTTTAATGCGTAAGAAAAACATTACCTTAACCGTTGAGTTAGATGATAATATTTTTATCGACTCTTATCCCGGTGCAATTGCGCAAATATTTACTAACTTAGTGGCTAATAGTTTTCGCCATGGTTTTCCTGATGATTTTACTGGAGATAAAGCAATCACTATTCGGGTTGACAAGCTCAATGAACAAATTCGAATGATGTATCAGGATAACGGTGTGGGTATGTCCGATGAGGTTAAGGCGAAGGCGTTTGAGCCCTTTTTCACTACCGCGCGTAAGGAAGGCGGCACTGGGCTGGGTATGTCCATTATTTATAATCTGGTGACGCAGAAATTAAATGGCAGTATTTTGCTGACTTCCTCTCCCAATCAAGGCGTAAAAGTCGAAATTCAGATCCCCGAGCGGTAAAGAGGACACTCGCTGGCTCGCTCTAGAACACCGCTGTGTGGCTATAGACTCTAGCAGCGAAGCGCTCTAGTTTCTACGAACGCCGCTGTGCGGCTACGGAATGTCACTGCGTGACTGACTGTTTACAGAACGGGCTTCGCCCTGACGGAGAGTGAGCTTGCGAGCGTTCGGTAATCCGTCAATCGTAAACGAAGTGTTCTGTAATCCAGGACACTGCTTCGCAATTTCTAGCACCTAGCAAGCCTTTGGCCGGTCTGCTTTTCCCTGCGTTTGTATGCTACACTCTTTGCACTTTAGTTGATTCACTAATCCTAGATATATCAATGAGAAAAGGCATTTTACTGGCGGGGGGCACTGGCTCTCGGCTCTATCCTATGACGCAGGTTGTGTGTAAGCAACTGCTGCCAATCTATGATAAACCTATGATTTATTATCCCCTTGTCACCCTAATGCAGGCTGACATTCGGGAGATATTGATCATTTGCACTCCCCATGATTTGCCGCTTTTTCGTGCCCTGTTAGGGGATGGTACCCGTTGGGGGATTCGGCTCGAGTATGCCGAGCAGTCGTCACCAAAGGGTTTGGCTGAGGCATTAATCATTGCCGAGTCTTTTTTAGCGGGTGATGCATGTGCGCTTATCTTAGGTGATAACTTATTTTACGGTCAGCATCTTAGCGCTAACCTACAAAAAGCATTACAAATGCAATCGGGTGCGACTATCTTTGGCTATCATGTGGCGAATCCTAATGCCTATGGCGTGGTTGAATTTGATGATTCAGGAAAGGCCATTTCAATTGAAGAGAAACCCTTAGCGGCGCGGTCTTCCTACGCGATTCCCGGATTGTATTTTTTTGATAGTCGAGCCTGTGATTTTGCTAAGAGTGTGCATCCTTCGGCGCGGGGAGAGTTGGAAATTGTCGATGTGATCAGCCGATATTTGAGTTTAGGTGAACTACAAGTAGAGATTATGGGTCGAGGAACCGCCTGGCTTGATACTGGGACACCCGACGCTATGGCTGAGGCAACACAATTTATTGCCGCGATTGAAAAACGGCAAGGGCTCAAAATCAATTGCCCTGAAGAAACAGCATTTTATCTAGGCTGGATTGATGCTGTACAGCTACAAGCCTTGGCGCACCCTTTATTGAAAAGTGGTTATGGTGAGTATTTGTTAGGACTGCTTAATAAACAGGTATTTAATGAAGTGTATTGAAACTGAGCTAGCTGAGGTGCTGGTATTTGAGCCCCAGGTATTTGGCGATGAACGCGGCTTTTTTATGGAAACCTTTAGGCAATCTTATTTTGACGATTGCCTTGCCAATCGAGGACTCCCAGCCGCTGTTTTTGTTCAAGATAATCACAGCCGATCACAGCAAAATGTTCTACGGGGATTACATTATCAATTGCTGCAACCCCAAGGGAAACTTGTGCGAGTGTGTGCGGGAAGTATTTTCGATGTTGCCGTGGATATTCGTGAAAATTCATCGACCTATGGGAAATGGGTCGGTCGAATATTATCGGCCGATAATCATTTACAGATGTGGATCCCACCTGGTTTTGCCCACGGTTTTTACGTGCTGAGTGATTATGCCGATGTGATTTACCGTTGCACCGATTATTACGCGCCGCAGGATGAATATGTGCTTGCTTGGGACCATGCCGACTTTGCCATCGATTGGCCCTTTCTAGCTGCACCTATTTTATCGACGCGGGATAGCGACGCCAGCGCCGCATCATAAAACCAATCAGGCTTTGTATTAGAAGGAATGACAATGAGCTTATTATTTTCGCCTTTGACCTTAGGTCAACTCGAGTTAGCAAACCGGATTATTATTGCGCCTATGTGCCAGTATTCGGCGGAAAACGGTCAAGCAACCGATTGGCATACGATTCACTTAGGCAGCATGGCGTTATCGGGAGCGGGAATGCTCATTTTAGAGGCGACTGCTGTTTTGCCCAATGGCCGGATCTCCTATGCAGATTTAGGCCTGTGGGATGACAAAACGGAAGCGGCCTTAGATAAAACACTCAAATCTATCCGCAAGTATTCAAATATGCCGATGGCGATACAACTTGCCCATGCGGGGCGTAAAGCATCAACTCGAAAACCTTGGGAAGGTGGCGGCACTATTGCACCCGATGAACATAATGGTTGGCAGACGATAGCGCCTTCCGCGCAGGCTTTTAACGAAGGCACAGCATTACCGAGTGCGATGACATTGGATGAAATTGATGAGCTTATATTGGCATTTGTCAGTTCGGCGCAACGTGCCGAACGATTAGGGCTTGATGCGATTGAACTCCATGCTGCTCACGGTTATTTACTTCATCAATTTTTATCCCCATTATCGAATCAACGCATTGACCAATATGGTGGCAGTTTAGAAAATCGTTTGAGCTTATTGTTGGCCGTGTTCGATGCAATTAAAGCAGTGATATCGCCTAAGATGGCACTCGGTGTGCGGATATCAGCGACTGATTGGGTTGATGGCGGTTGGGATTTAACCCAAAGCCTAGTATTGGCAAAAGCATTAGAGGCCCGAGGCTGTGATTTTATCCATGTGAGTACAGGTGGATTAAGTCCGCTACAACAAATCCCTGTTGCAGAACACTTTCAAGTGCCTTTTGCCGAAGCCATTAAAGCTGAGGTAAACACACCTGTGATTGCCGTGGGATTAATTACGGATGCCAATAAAGCAGAAACGATTCTGACACACGGGCAGGCTGATGCTATTGCACTTGCTCGCACTATGCTCTATGACCCACATTGGCCTTGGCATGCGGCAGCAATATTAGGTGCAACTGTGAAAGCGCCGCCACAGTACTTACGTTCATCGCCACATGGAATTAAATCGCCAATAAAGTAGTGAGCTAATTTGGCAGTGCAGATTTTACTATTGTAAGTTAGTCCTAATGGCAGAAAACAAAACGGGCAAGAATTATCTTGCCCGTTTTGAGGTTTTACTGCGTACTAATTATTTAATGGGGTCAACACTGGGTCTGGTATACCAAGGCGCACGTGCATCAGTTACATCGAACAAGTTGTACTTACGGCCAAGCATTTGACCGCCGTCGCGGGTCAACGGCATCCATGATAGGAAAGCACGACTATGGGTAGACTTAACCGTCATTAGATCGAATGGGATTGAAATATAGAATCCCTTGGTAAAGCTTCCCTCACCGTATTCATCTGCCGATAGATTAGTTTTAGTCGCAAATGCGCCGACGATAACACCACTATCAAACTGTTTAGAGAAATCAACCGTCACGCCTTTGTCCTCGGTGAGGTATTGTCCTGCACTGATTCTGAGTAAGGTATTAGGAAACCACTCCGGTTGGTAATAAGCCGTTGCATGTCCAGTCACTACGCCAGTCTGAACTCGATAGGCACGATTGGTGAGAGGGTCAAATTGATTTTCATCCTTAAAGAACCCAAACATACTATCGGGATCTCGCTGCTTAGCATAGTTAACATCGAACCCAAAGGCCCATTGACTATTAAGTGGGCGATATAGGAACTCAGTACCAACACCGCCATACATCATCTCTAAATAGCCACCATAGGCTTGATAGGAAATATTATCGCTAAGATTGTCCATCCAAGTGAGTTGCAGGTTATTAACTCTCACTGGGTTATCGTGAACATATTGACGGATTAAGGTTCTTACGCGTTTTAAGTCGGTGCCGTCTGGTGGCACGTCATATAAAAACTTATCGTAGTTATCGTATAAATTAAGGTAGAGAGAACCGCCAAATTCGAAGTTATCGGTAAATCGATAGTTGGCACTACCTGTAACACCGATATTAAACATGTAGAAGCCTTCCGAACCACCGAAGGATTGCACCATAGTTGGTGAAATATCAAAGCCAAGCTTGTCTAACCAATTTTTGTCTGAGTGTGTGACTAGTTGGCCTTGAGGTAATGAAGGGACACTGACTTGACTTGCGTCTGTAATCTTCGCATTCAGATAGCCAAAACTCGCTACTTGCGCAAATTTTTCCGCATTAATACGAGTTTCGGTAATTGGCTGGCTATAGTGAGTTTCAATCAAGCGATACTCTTTGATTCGAGTTAGATCGCTACTGTTGGCGAGTATGGTTGCCGCCCTTTGATGGGCTTCATTTCTATCTCGAAACTTAGTTTGCTCACCAATGACAGTGATGCTGTCAGAGTCGAGGTAAATTTTAGGATTGTTATAGCCCGCAATGGATTGTAGATCCTGTGCTACTTTCGACCAGTTAATTGCTGTTTCTAACATGCCCTCTTGTGGCTGTATTAAATGAACGTCAGCGATTTCTTTTGTGGTATCTAAGGTGGCGCTGGCTATTGCAGGCGTTTGTTCAGAAGAATTAACACTATCTAATGGCGTATTGGTTGTTTGCACATGTGTTAACGGTGCCGCAGGAATTGGCTTATATTTCGCTGCAGCAGGATCGCGTTTAATCTGTGTTAACTCATTAAAATTCGTTTGTAGGCTAAAACCAAGCGTCCAAGTGTTTCCGCGCTCATAGCTTAAGTGCAGATCTCCCCAGTCTCCGAACCGATATAATAGGCCATAGTTAAATTTGCTGTCCTGTGGCATAGCAATACCGCCGCGAACAACTGGAAAGTCGGATTGGTAGTCGTTACCATCGTATTCGACTTTGACGCGTAGTGGGTCCCAAGGCGTTTGATATTCGACACCGCCGAAGAGGGCCGCACAACCTTTAAACCAACGTTGATAATCAACTGTGCCACCTTTACCACCATAGGACGTATCTCGATCGCAGTTATAGTTGAGATCTTTTTTATCCGATGTCAGGTTGCCGCTATTACCGATATATCCCCAGCCAATACCTAAGGTGAAATCTAACGGCCCAACTCGTTTAGTCGCCGCAATAAACTCAGCATCGAATAATCCGGTGCCACCAAAGTCGCGGACACCAATCGAGGTTTCTGGTAGCCAGTTGCTTTCTTCAAGTAGACGGACTTTAAAGTCTATGCCCTTATCCGTGTATTTTGTGTTTCCACTAAAACTGGGGTCGCTACTATAGAGTAAGTCTTGTACTTGGGTATAACGAACTGTGGTTTCAAACCAAGGGAAAAGTTGTACAGAGGCCGTAAAGTGTTGGTATTCGTCGTTATAGCTAGTGGCAAAATTAAACTCGCCTTCAGGTGCCATACGCCCCGTTGGCATCTGCATTAAACCAACACCGCCAAAATCTGATTGCGAGGCTAAGAGTGTGGGATAGCTAAATTCATCGGCAGTCGCATGTAATAGTGGCAAAAGTGCCAAAGATAGTGCGGATAGACGACCTAAAGAATGGAGAGAGTTTTTCATTACAGAGCCCGATTCCTGAGTAATTCAATCATGTTTTCATTCAAACTCGTGTCGTCACCAAAGCCGCTTGAAAACTCAACGTAAAGTGTTGCCCCAGGTGCAATATCCTGAGTCTGATGGTTCCAATAGGCGATAGGTTGTTTTATTGCCTGTCCATCGGGTTGAATTATCCATATAAAACTAGTTTCAGCATTATCGAGTATGCCTGCTTGCTTGAGGTAATCTTTGCTACTTAGTTGATTCTGCCATGTAAAACTCCCCGTTTGAGCCACTGCACCAAGTACCGTGACGGTTGTTGGACGAGGCGGTAAAACTAATAGAAAACGACCATTAATCAGCGCATTATACGAATCATTAATTCGAATAACATCAACATCCAGTGGTTGTATTACACGTTGTCCAAGTTTTAAGTTGCGAATGAATTGTGCAAGTTTAGCTAGCTTGGCGATGTAAGCACTGTCGTCTTTAGCTTCGCCCATTTTGGATAGTAGGGTTAAGACTTGCTGGCGTTTAGTCTCTAATACGGCGGTATTCTCAATATCGAGTAATGCTGCACCTAACCAATAAATAGGCACGACTTCATTTTGATTGGTCTTATTATATTTTGGAAGTTGGACTAATCCATCTTGCACTATTTGCTCAATACGCACTGCTGCAGGATAGTTCAGTTGAACCTGAGCATCTTGATTTATTGATGTGCTGATGAATAGCTGAGTTTCAGCCTGAACAGTTGTCGTTAATACCGAACTAAGTACAAGTGCCAATGGCGCTATGTAATATCTCATAATGGTTCCACTAGGATGCAAATGGCTTAAGTAAAGTGATATCAATAAAAGGTAGATTTGGTGCTATCTTCTGGCGACTTTTAATGACGTGTCCATTATCTGGCTTTAACCAAAATTCATTTTGATACTGGATATTCAGGCCTTCCACTGATACTAGCTCACTGTAATGCAGTGCTTGAGTTGGCGTATCGTTGATGAGTATCTCTTCCTCGGCAATAAAAGCAAACTGCGACTTAATCTTATATCCATAGTGGTATCCTGGCTGCCAATCAATAGTTCGAGTCCAAGTTTTAGGAGTACTGCTTAAATGCAAGCCCAAGAGAATAGGATCGGGTTCAGAGCTTTCTATTGCGGCTAAATTGCCAGTAAGTAGACTTTGAGTTTTTACTAAACGTCCGTTCACTGTCACTAACATAGCGTTATCCGCGGAGAGCCATTTTAGCTCAATTACTTCCGGTACGGGTCTGACTGGGGTGAGAGTTTGTTTCGGTTCCGCAAAGGCTAAAACAACAAATGCTTGGGGGGTGTCATCAATCTTGACATAAATGCTGGCATAGGGATTAGCTTTCACTTGCTCGGTTGTGAGCTTAATATCGCTATCTCCAACGAAAGCCAATTTCATCGTATCGTTGAGGGCGCTAATTCGTTGACTACAGCCAGAAATTCCCATTAATGCAATGGAGGCTGTGAGTAGTGATAGTAGTTTTTTATTTATACGCATCCGAGTTGCTTATTCTCAATAGTCATAAATATCAAATGTAGAGAGAGGTGAGTCTTATTTCAAGAAATGGAGCAATTCCTACTCTCTAGGAGAAACAAAAAAAACAACCGCCAGTAGGCGGTTGTTTGATAGCTATATCAGACTGATTAGTTGCCAGTACCAGTGGTAGTGTTAGTACCTGTACTCGTGATTGGGTTGCCATCAGAGCTGTTAGAGATTGCAACAGCACCGGCAATTGCAGCACCAGCAGCAACAGAACCAGCAACGATTAAACCAGTGCTGTTAGCTGCAGCGTTAGCGCCTGCTGCTTGGCCTTCAACTGCATTTGCAGCCATAGAGCTGAATGCTGTCATTGCAACGATAAGTGCTAGTGAAGTTTTTTTCATCGTGATTCCCTTTTTGAAAAAATGTGCATGATTTTTTGATAATCTAGTACAGCATAGTAAGCGATGCAAACAAAATTATCAATGTTAAATCCATCTTCTTGCTCATGCGAAAGTTTGAATTTCGGCACTAATATTCAAGCTATATCTATCCATTTGGCATGATTTTTAGTGAAGAAACTGATTAAGTCGTTAGCTTATTTTAAACAAAAGAAATCTTTAAGTTCATCGATTTTTTCCATGGCATCTTTATAGCCTAAGTCGATTAAAGCGCTGGTATACGTTTTTTCGAAGAGTAGGTAGGACACAATACTTGAGTCTGACTGCCTATCTATGCCGATAAAACCGAGTAAGGTTTTTACTGCCCATGGCATGTCATCATAGAAGCGGGCGGCAATTTTACTGAGGTCTTCGCTGGGCTTGATGACTAAGGTTTTTATTGGATGCAAGGCCAGCTTGTTGCGGCTTGACTCGGGAATGAGACTTAAGGTGTGATTGATCCTTTCGAGCCGCTCAAGGTCGCTATTTAAGGTATCTGAAAAGATGGTATCGAGCAGATGACCCGCTATGGTCGCCGTTTTTGGGTGATATTCTAGTTCCATCGGAAAGTGCTTGTGCGGGCTCTCTAAGTTAATGACTAAGAGTTTTTCGGCGCCTAAATGAATAGGGCTTGAGAGCGGTGCTAGCTGATGGACTGAACCATCACCATAATAGGCTTGGTTGAGTTTAATGGATGGAAATACCATAGGGATTGCAGAACTGGCGAGTAGGTGCTCGGTATTGAGCATGATACGTTCGCCACTGCGACGGGCACGGGTCCAGTTTTCGATTTCTTTCGCGGCTTGGAAAAAGGTCACTGAGCGAGAGTTATTATAACAAGAGGCATCCACACTCAGCGCGGTCAGTGAGCCATTACGGATATTACGGTCGATACGTTTAAAGTCGATTAGCTCATTGAGTAAGCCTCTGAGCGGATCATTATCGAGCAGACTGCCTGCATCGGTATTGACCTTATCATCTTGCATGCCTTTGAGGGCCATTTTCGTTAGATGGCTGAGAACACCTGTGAACGAAGCTCGGTAGACTTTTCGAGTTTCAAAGTGACGCCAAACCCATTCGAGTTTTCTGACGCCAAGGTGAAAGCAAGAGGCATGGGTCGCGATAGCGGTGCCATTGATGGCACCCGCAGAGGTTCCGCAAATAATTTTAAAGGGAATACCATGATTGCGTGGATAAAGCTGGACCAGTGCTTTTAACACGCCGACTTGGTAGGCCGCCCTAGCGCCGCCACCGCCTAAGACTAATGCAGTTGATGTAGGCAATCTTCAGACTCAATTTATTGTTTTAATAGTTTTATTAAAGCAACGCCCCCCTATAAAAAGCAAGTCGGTAGACTCAATTAGTTGTAAATTTCGATTTATCGTTTATTCGATTGCTGGAACATTTCGCTTTAGACAATTAATCCGCAGTAACCTTGGTCGTTTTACTGAGGCCAAAGCAATGCTCCGATGTTGGAAATTCACCCGTTCTCACTTCTTGGGCATATTGGGCGCAGGCCTTAGTGATCAATGGTCCTAAGTCGATATAGCGTTTAGCAAATTTAGGCGTGTAGTCAGAAAATAAGCCTAAGATATCCTCAGTCACGAGCACTTGACCATCGCAGGCGGGTGAGGCACCAGTGCCTATAACTGGGATTGAGACTCCTACCGTCACTGTGCGCGCCGCGAGCTCGGATGTGCCTTCAATCAGTATGCTAAAAGCGCCTGCTTGCTCAAAGTCTTTCGCTAAACTAACGAGGGCTTCGATGGCGGCAGCATCCCTTGCTTGGGTTTTAAATCCACCCAATTGATTCACGTGTTGCGGCATTAATCCTATGTGTGGCATTACAGGGATCCCTCGCTGGGTTAAAAAACGAGTGGTGTCGAGCATCTCTGCGCCACCCTCGAGTTTTACCGCCTGCGCGCCTGTGCGTATTAATACTTGGCTGGCATGTCTGAAGGCTTGCTGAGGCGATTCTTGATAACTCCCAAAGGGCATATCGATAATAACGCAGGCATGTGCTGCGCCGCGACTGACAGCAAGACCATGATTAATCATCATTTCTAAGGTAACCCCGAGTGTAGAGTCTTGCCCATAAACCACCATGCCGACGGAGTCGCCGACGATAATCATATCCACATGGGGATCGATAATTTCTGCCATCGGTTTTTCATAGGCGGTGAGAGCAACTATGGGGGTTTTACCTTTCATTTTTTGTAATGTAACGGGCGTTACGCGGTTTTTATCCATGTGGATACTCATGTCATCTCCAATTAATTCAGCCTGATATGACATGTTAGCGTTTGCTGCTTTGGCTTGGGCTCGATAGATTGACTTAATATCTAGATATAAAGACACTTCTACAAATATAAAGTACTTTTATATGAAGAGGCGCTTCTATTCGGAAGAGGCTCGATAATATGAAAAGAAGCTTCGATATAAAAATCACTTTGGGCGATAACACCTTGAATCAAGTCACTGACACGCATTTATCCCAGCAGCATATTACTCAGCACACGCAGGTCGCACCTTCACGTTTAGCCGCCGCAGGGCTAAGTGCCTCCATCATGTTGCTTAAGCGAACACTCAAGCCGTTTGAACATGTGCAGCGCCATCGTCATTCTTGGGGACAGGTCATTTATGCCAATCAAGGTGTGCTGAGTGTGATCACGCCTGCTGGGCGTTACATTGTGCCGCCTGAGCAAGCGGTGTGGGTGCCTCCCTTTGTCGATCATGAGGTTATCGCGCTAGGTCAGGTGCAATTGAGTAGTCTGTATTTGGATGAAACCCGGATAGGCGGGTTTCCACCCGACTGTACTTGTTTGAGTGTGAAGCCTGTTTTGCAGTTATTACTGCAAGAGGCTAATGCCTTAGTGAAGAGTGAGGCTGGGCTGATTGATCCCGATTTTAAGGATAGCGTCATGCGGCTCTTGATGGTGATCCGTGACTTTATGGTGCTCGCCCCTAAGGTCGCCTTGGATTTACCTTATCCTAAGGATAAAAAATTACTGCGCATTACCGAGGCTTTGCTTGCCGATCCAAGCGAACAGCGCACTTTGGTTGATTGGCAGCGGGAGGTCGGTGCCTCGGCCCGCACGTTAGCGAGATTATTTAAACAGCAAACAGGGCTGAGTTATAGCCAATGGTTGCAAAGGCTTAGATTGCAGGTGGCGATTCAAATGCTCAGCCGAGGTGAATCTGTACTCACTACTGCGTTATCCTTAGGTTATGCCTCGGGTTCAGCCTTTGGTTATATGTTTAGGCAGTTGATGGGCGTCGCTCCGAGTCAGTACCAGTTAGCGCAAAATACCTTGCCAAAAATACAGTGCCCAAAATACAGCAGTAAACAGCCGCATATAAAAGTCATGTCACGAGTGAGCGACGACAGTCAATAAAAGTCCAATAAAAAACGCACTTAAGCTGGGCTCAAGTGCGTTTCGTTTTTGATCTTCAGCTTGTCTACATTTCGCGTTGAGGTTTAGCCTTTAACTGCGTTTTTCAGGAAGTCGAGCAGTTGATCGAATGGAATATCTTGTTTTTCACCGGTGCGGCGGTTTTTGTATTCAAATACGCCGGCATCGATATTGCGATCGCCGATCACCACTGTATGTGGGATACCAATCAGTTCCATATCGGCGAACATCACGCCTGGACGCTCTTTACGATCATCCAATAACACTTCGATACCCGCTTCGTTTAAGTCTTTGTATAACTGCTCGGCGATATCGGTGACGCGGTGCGACTTGTGCATGTTCATTGGCAGAATGCCCACGCTAAATGGTGCAATTGCTTCTGGCCAAATGATGCCACGGTCATCGAAGTTTTGTTCGATGGCTGCTGCCACGATACGGCTCACGCCGACACCGTAACAACCCATTAGTAGCACCTGTGACTTGCCATTTTCGTCAAGTACAGTCGCGTTCATCGATTTAGAATAGTTAGTGCCCAGTTGGAAAATATGGCCCACTTCGATACCGCGTGCCATAGCATAAGTGCCTGAACCATCAGGTGTTGGCTCGCCTTCGACTACGTTACGGATGTCGGCAACTTGCGCTGTCGGCAGATCGCGTTCCCAGTTGATACCAAAATAATGTTTATCATCAACGTTAGCACCGGCGGCAAAATCGCTCATTACGCTAACGCTGTGATCGATAACGATAGGGATTTTAAGACCGATAGGGCCAAGTGAACCTGGACCTGCGCCAATGGCGTCACGGATCAGCGCTTCTGGCGCCATTTCCAATGGTGATGCGACTAAGTCTAACTTGTCAGCCTTGACTTCGTTGAGTTCATGGTCACCACGAACAATCAGTGCCACTAAAGGCGTCGCTTCTGTCGCGCCCATTACGATCAAGGTTTTGACTGTTTTAGTGATATCCAAACCAAACTGCTCAACTAATTCTGCAATGGTCTTCGCATTTGGGGTATCGACTAAACGCAATGCTTCAGTGGCTGCGCCGCGTGGTTCGGTTGGTATAGGTGATTCGGCTTTCTCAATGTTAGCGGCATAATCGCTGCCCGTTGAGTAAGCAATTAAATCTTCACCGCTTTGTGCTAGAACATGGAACTCGTGTGACATGCTGCCACCGATTGAACCCGTATCAGCTAAAACTGGGCGGAAAGCTAAGCCCATGCGCGATAGAATGTTGCTATAGGCTGTGTACATAGCCTCATAGGTTTCATTCATGGTATCGACGTCAAGGTGGAAAGAGTAGGCGTCTTTCATCAAGAATTCACGTGAGCGCATCATGCCAAAACGTGGGCGAACTTCGTCACGGAATTTGGTTTGAATTTGGTAAAGATTCAGCGGTAATTGCTTGTATGAACTGACTTCTTTACGAATGAGATCGGTGATCACTTCTTCATGGGTTGGCCCCAGTACGAAGTCGCGATTGTGACGATCTTTAAAGCGTAACAGCTCGGGACCAAACTTTTCCCAACGACCCGTTTCTACCCACAAGTCTGCCGGTTGCACCATAGGCATTAGAATTTCAATTGCACCGGCTTTGTTCATTTCTTCACGAACAATGGCTTCGACTTTACGCAATACGCGTAAGCCCGTGGGGAGGTAGCTATAAAGGCCCGACGCATTACGACGGATCATGCCCGCACGTAACATTAATTGATGACTAATGACTTCTGCATTGGCAGGAGTTTCTTTCTGTGTTGATAGCAGGTACTTGCTGACGCGCATTACCGATGTCCAAATTTGAGTTGAATGGTCGCCATTTTATCACCTGCTTTGGTGATGTCACCTAGGGATTTAGGTTAAATTCAACTAGCTGGGAGATAAATAGCATTTTTTGATGCTGGATAACGGATAACGGATAACGGATAACGGATAACGGATAACGGATAACGCAAGGAAGAGCGCTGCGCTATTATAGAGTGACTTCGTCACTGCTAGTATCAAGATTATCCTTACTGCTTACTTATCCCGTCTATCACCAATCACTTTGGCGGGGTTGCCAGCCACTATCGCCCAGTCGGGTACATCTTTAGTCACTATGCTGCCCATGCCGACCACGGCGTGATCGCCAATGGTCACACCATCGACTATGCCTGCCTGAGCGCCAATCCACACATCTTGGCCAATAACAATGCCTTTGGAGTTGGCAGCTTGTTGATATATGGGAGTATCTGGCGCCATGCCATGGTTAAAGGCGTAAAGGGTGACATTATTGGCGATGCGGGTTTGATTGCCTATCTGAATCCCGACCCTGCCGCCATCGAAGGAGCAGCCATGATTAATCGCCACTTCGTCCCCTAGCGTGATAGGCCCATGTAAGAAACAGTCGGCGGCGATCATGCAGCGATTACCCATGCGGATATCACGATTGGGTTCGGCAAATAACTGCGCTTCGGGGGCGATAAAGCATTGCTCGCCGATGTTGATGGTTTCGAGGGCACAAAGTTTTGCTTGAATATCGTCTTGCCAAGGTTTGGCCCAGATTAAATGTTTCTCTTTTAAAGAAAAATACAGCCACGGCATCCAAGAGAGCCGCTTTTTATGCTGGCTTTGATAATCAGGTTTTGATGTAGGCGTTGGCGCAGACATTTAGCCACATTTCCCCGGTTTGAGTTCCAATACTAAGATATATTCTTGGTCATTATCATCGACCTCCATTTGCCAGAACACATCTAAATCATAGAGGGCGACTTGGTATAACTTAGGATCGTCCTTGGCTTTTTTGTAGGCGGGACGTGGATCTTGGCCGAGCACTCCGCGAATAAGTACGGCTAAATCTGTGTAGGTTTCCTGCTCGGCGTAACGCTCAATCTGTGTCTTGGCATGGTCAGAATACACCACTGAAATCAGTTTAGGCGCGTCTTGGGCAATGCCACCTACGGCATTGGTAATAGAATCTGAGAAAGGAATGTATGGCTTAATATCAATTATCGGTGTGCCATCGAGCAGATCCATACCGGAAATTTCGAGGCACACTTTGCCCTTACGTTGCACTACGCCGTGCAGTTTCACTACAGACTGACCTATACCATTGGGGCGAAAAGTGGAGCGAGTGGCGAACACGCCGAGTTTTTCATTGCCGCCTAAACGCGGCGGGCGCACTGTGGTTTTCCAACCTTGGGCAAGATTCTCATGGAAGCAAAACAGTAACCAGAGATGTGAATATTGCTCTATGCCACGCACCGCATCTATATGATTCACATGGGGCTCGAGCTCGACATAACCACGCGCTTCAACAAGTCCGGGTTGTCTTGGAATGCCAAATTTTTGTTTATAGGGTGTGCGGCATGTTGCCACTGCGATAATTTGGTTGGTAAATGTCATGCAAAAAATTACCTAAAGGGTAAGTATAACAACCGCCTAAGCTCATTATTAAGGCCCATCTTTGTGCGCTAGTAATGCAGCATTGGTCATGAAGCGTTAGCCATTAAGCGGTTGATAGGGGCAATCTTATAACACTATAGGATCACACCGCGAGCAGTATGCTTAATATGCGTGAGGCTTACTCTGTTGTAGCCGTTTTTACTGCTTGACCAACGCATAATGCGCGGCTGATACAACCTTGGGCAGCTTCTTCAAATATGACACATTGCTTGATGATAATGCCGTTAGCCCCTTTATCTGCCGCATTGCGACGGGCTTCGGTTCTGGCATCGGCAAGCGACGCGGGCGCACCGTTAGCATCGGCCTGACAGGACTCACCTTCGACCAATCCTTTTAATTCATAATGACCTTTCGGCAAGGTATCGCCTTCATAAAGGATGACATCGGATGCCTTGAAATAATCATTAATCGCCTCACTGTCCAAATTACTGTTAAAACTGTAGTCGCTTGCACAGGCACTGAGCAGGAGCACTAATGCACTTGAGAGGATAATTTTCATGGTTTGACCTGAGGTTGAGGAGAAAACTGCGCAGCCTTGGTAGGCTGCGCCGATGCGATATTATTATCTGAGTAAATTCTACCGCTTAAGGTACTTTTGATAAAGCTGCTGATGGCGATTATTCAGATCTATCTGCCGCCCTTCAATCCAGATAGCCTCAATTTTATTGGTCATAGGGTCGAGAATGTCCCCCTCTGACAGCACGACACTGCCTTGGTATCCCACCGCTATCGCACCTAAATCCTCCACACCTAGCAACTTTGCGGCATCTAAGGTGATGGATTTCAGTGCTTGTTCAGGCGTTAAACCATAAGCGGCGCTGTAACCTGCGGCGTAGGGGAGGTTACGGCTATTCCAGTCCGATGAGAACCCAAGGGCGAAGGGAATACCTGCATTGGCGAGTAAAGATGGGATCTTAAAGGGTAAATCGACTGGCTCATCTTTACGTTTAGGCAGACTCAAGGTATGAGGGTAAATGACCCCAGCCTTAACTTCCCTTAGGCTTGAGTCCAAACGCCATGCATCGTATCCGCCGACAATCACCAATTTGAATTGGTATTTTTTCGTCAAAGCGATCACTTGCTCAATTTGGCCAACACTGTCGGCATGGGCAAACAGTGTCGCTTTGCCTTGGTATAGCGGCAACATGGCCTGCCAGCGCAGGTTGTTGGTCGCGGACTGGGGATCTTCATTCTGGTTTTTGTCTTTGCCGTTAGCCTTATCACTTAAGAAATAGCGATAGCCATCTTCAAAGGCGATATTGAGCTTGTCGATCGCCTGCTGATTTTTCTCGATGGCCTTGGCTTTCTCTTTTTCATCTTCTGGCATGCGTTTGATTTGCGGCCAATAGACATGGAACTGTCCAGCACTTGGTGTCATCGCATCTTCAATCGTCCATGCATCGAGATCCACCAGTACCGATTGTCCTGCTAACCCATCACCGCTCGGAACGATTTGTGCGTGGGTAATGCCGTTGTAACGTATGGTCGGGATGAGCTCCGAATCCGCATTGTAAGCTGTGGCCGTGCTGATCTGCGGATTGATATAACCTACCTCGGCGTTATCAACCGTTGGGCGGCTCATTTCAATTTCGACTAAGCCTAAGCTGGTGTCTAGGGCGATTAAGCCCGGATACAAGTGTTTACCGCTGGCATCGATGATTTGAGTGTCACTGCTTTCTGCGGTTGCATTGTTGATTTGGCTGGTCAGTTGAGGTCCAACGGCCGTGATCTTGCCATTTTCAATTAAGACGTCTGTGTTGCTGAGCACGCCTTGAGTGACTGTGTGCACAGTGGCGTTTTTAATCAGTACGCTGCGGCTTTGTTTAGGCGTAGGTACGATATCATTGGCCATTGCTGGGGCCTGCGTGATGCAAATTGCGCCGAGTAGCGCCACAAACAAAACGGTTTTAGATAAATGTTGCATTATTTGGCTCCCTCATGAGCGTGGCCCCATGCCTGATAGTGGGTGTCGCAGTGCCACTGTGGCTCGTTGAGTGGCGTGATTTTTTCACCCGCTTTAGTTTGGTCATCACTGCTGAGAATTTTTTGGATAAGTGCGGCGCGCTCGTTCACCACAGCTTGTTGGGCAACTTGGTCTTGGTCGCGGTCAAAATAGCGTTTTCCTTCAACCCATGCCTGCGTCACTTTGGCGTAAATAGACAGTGGCTCTGCGTTCCAGAGTACGATATCGGCCATTTTGCCTGGGGTGAGTGAACCCACAAACTCATCGACTCTTAATTGTTTGGCTGGATTGATAGTGACCATATTCCAAGCGTCTTCCTTCGACATATTGCAATACATCATAGACTTAGCCGCTTCTTGGTTGAGTCTGCGCTGCATTTCATAATCGTCTGAGTTAATGCTGGTGATCACCCCCTTGTTTTGCATCAGGCACGCGTTTTGCGGAATCGCATCATACACCTCAAACTTATAGGCCCACCAATCGGCAAAGGTCGATGCGCCAGCACCATGGGCAGCCAGTTCACTCGCCACTTTGTAACCTTCGAGCACATGGGTAAAGGTTTGTACTTTAAAGTGATAGGCCTCGGCCAAGCGAATAAACATCAGGATTTCTGACTGTACATAGGAATGAATATGTACGTCGCGTTGCTGGTTTAATACTTCGGCGACCGCCTGCAGACGATAACTTGGACGCGGGGCGATGGTTTTCTTTTTATCGCTGGAGCGCAGATTATCATAGGTTTTTAACGCCTTTTCATAGGCGATAGCAGCGTCGAAGGTTTCTTCAAATAAGGCTTTTACTCCCATGCGAGTCTGGGGGAAGCGCTGAACAAATTTCTCGCCCCAGTTACTCTGTTTGACGTTTTCACCTAAAGCAAATTTGATACTGGCGGGCGCGTTAACAAATTTGAGTTGTTCAGCTGGCTCGCCCCATTTCATTTTGATCAGTTGTGATTGGCCACCGATAGGGTTGGCGCTACCGTGGAGTAATTGCGCGCTGGTGACGCCGCCCGCTAAGGCACGATAGATTGAAATATCGTCGGGATTAATAATATCGCCAATGCGTACTTCAGAGGTAACTGCGTCTGTTCCTTCGTTAGTACCGCCATTAATGGCGATATGCGAGTGTTCATCGACTATGCCGGCGGTGAGGTGTTTACCTGTTGCATCGAGGACTTGATAACCTGATGGCGTACTTAATTGTTGGCCAATTTTTTCGATGCGGCCATTGGCCATCAAGAGATCAGCATGTTCGAGAATACCTTGTTTATCCGATGTCCACAGGGTGGCATTTTTGATGTGTAGCTTCTCCACTTTAGGTGCTTCGCTTAGTCCGTAAGCGACGTTAGGGAAGGTGAGGTGACTCACTAGGCTCGTGTTGGCTTCATTCTTGGGAGCATGATTGCTTGCTTGGTCTGCTTTTTTGAGCTTTGCAGTTTGAGTTAAAGCGACACCGGCAACATTTGTAGTGCGACTTTTTGCATCGACCATACGACCTTGAATGCCGTCATCGGCCATCCACAGCGTAAAGCGGCTAAGGCCGTTAATGCCTGCGGCGCTCAAATCGGCAGTAAAGCTCAATCTTCCGTTATCATCTAACTTAAGTTGAGTGAGTGAGATACTTTGTTCGCCACTGCTTAAATTGCCTTGGATGTTGGGTTTATCACTTTTACTTTCATCATGTAGCGATAAATCTAGCGTGAGGTTATTGAGGCTTAATTGGTAATCTCCCAGTAATCGTGCTTGGGGAAGTGAGCGCAGACTTTGCTCCTGACCTTGCAACCAAACACTGTAGATCTGGCCATCTTTAAAGATATTGCCTTTAGTGATAACAAAGTCAGCCATATAACCGGACGCGAGTTTACCGGTAAAGTCGGCGGTGCCTGTCATCTCTGCGGCTTGGGTGGTGAGTGCTGCGAGAGCGTTTTCTTCACTTAAACCTTGGGCAATGGCTTGGCGTAGGCGCGGCCAGAAGGCATCGGTCTTAATCCCAAACTGCGTTAACGCAAAGGGGATACCTGCGTTAGCTACCGCTGCAGGATTGGTTGGTGCACGTTCCCACTGTCTTAAATCCGCCAGTGATACTTCACGATCAGCATCATCAGTGCCGACATCGGGTGCCTGCGGATAGTTTAAAGGCAAGATCAACGGATAGTTCAGCGCCTTTAACTCATTGATGCGTGAGTATTCTTGACCATTACCAAGTAGGTTGGCTGGCAGTTTATGTTCTTTGAGTAAATGGGCTGCACGTAATTGGTCATTGAGATTTTTGGTTTCAAAGATAATTTGCTTATCGGCTAAATTATCTAAACGCTCAAAGGCGATATTAAATTCGACTTGATTGTTTATTGCGCCATTGGCAGGTTTGTTTTTATTTTGGTTATACCAATTTGCATCGGCAAAGGTTTGCCTAATAAGTGCAATGCTGCCCATTAATGATGAGGGATAATCTTGTTCAGACGAACCTTTATCAAATGCCATAAAAGGTTGACTGCGGGCGCGATAAATCACTTCATTAGCCGTTTTGTCCGCTAATGAAAGGCTGACACCCGTTCCACGGAAGATACCGTCGAGTTTGCTACTTTGCACACTGGTGAAACCATTATTAATCCACTCTTTTGCGCGTTTTTTATTGGGGTAAACGTAATTAAACCATTCTTTTTCAGAATGAATTGCACCATTTTCCGCATTACCACCGATACGCTTTATATCATAGACGGGGCGAGTGAGCTTAAGTTTGGGATATTCGAACTCAATCCCATAATCAGTAAAAGGATCGATAAATCCGGGATAAATTGTATAACCACTCAAATCGATTCTAAATGCGCCAGCGGGAATGTCGTTGTGCTCAATAATGGCTTTAATTCGATTATTTTCAATTAATAAAGTGGCATCGCTTAAACGTTTTCCCGGGGCAATAATTAATTCAGCATGGGTAAATGCAGTGAGTTTACTGGATGTTGTTCCAGTATTGAGCTGGGCAAATGTTGTTTGTGATACTAAGCTAGCGATTATGCTGCAGCTTATCATTATCTTATTGTTTATCTGCATTATTTTATTCAATCGAGTGAGGGTGAACAAAGAGTAACTGAAAGCAGATGTAAATACTAAGGCTGAATTGTAACGTAATTTGAGCGGGAGTGAGGTGCAGAATTAACGGCTGTTGTTTAAGTTTGAAATGATTGATGGATATAAAAAAGCTCGCAACTAATGCGAGCTTTTATGCAAACTGGTGTTGGCAATTAGCGCCATCACACTTGGTTGGATTAGATTAAGAAATCTTCCATAGAACGACCTTTGTTGATCTCGTTCTTAAATACGGTAGGCATACGGCCTTGGCCAGTCCATTGAACCATTTCACCGTCAACTTCAATTTGGTATTTGGCTGGACGAGGAGCGCGTTTCTTCGCAGCAGCTTTAACAGCTACGCCACCTAAGTCATCAATTGATAAACCAACGGCTTCCATTTGTTGACGGATTTCTTCAATCTTAGCATTACGAGCTGCCATGGCTTGTTCTTCTTCCTCAGCCATAGACTCGCGTTCTACTAAAATTTTATCTAATTTGTCGGCTAAATCACGTAACTCTTCAACGCTAAGTTCTTTTACTGCAGCTTTAAAACGACGGCCGTGAGTTAATATCTCTAAAAATTCGCTCATATCTATTTTCGTCCCACTCTATTTTTAATACAGGATAATGGTGAACAACACCTAAATGATAGAAACTAATATAGCTCGAATCAAATAAAATTATGCGTTTTAAGGAAATTAAATATTATTTATTTTTTGAACTTTTCTTATTCCCTCAAATAAGTGTCCAAAAAAGTGGCCGTTGCAGCGGATTAAAAAATACAAACAGGCGTTTGACTTTGGTTGACGTTAACGTTAACAGGACGTAAAGTTGCTCTATCCTGCATTGGTATTAACCAATGTTTTGTCCATGTACATGAAAGTGTAGGAAGGAAACCCTATGAAAGTATTGGTGCCCGTTAAGCGCGTTGTTGATGCCAATGTGAAGGTCAGGGTCAAAGCTGACAATACAAGTGTTGACACTGCAAACCTAAAAATGGCGTTGAACCCTTTTTGTGAAATCGCAGTAGAAGAAGCGGTTCGTTTAAAAGAAGCGGGTAGCGCTACTGAAGTGGTTGTTGTCAGTATTGGTAATAAAGCCGTGCAAGAACAACTGCGTACCGCGCTTGCATTAGGCGCAGATCGTGCAATTCATATCGATACTGAAGAAGAGCTCGTGCCAGTGTCTATCGCCAAATTGCTCAAAGCGGTACAAGACAAAGAACAAGCAGAGCTGGTGATTTTTGGTAAGCAATCCATCGATGGTGATAATAACCAAACTGGCCAAATGTTTGCCGCGTTAATGGATATGCCACAGGCGACCTTTGCTTCAGAAATCAAATTAGAAGCGAATACATTACAAGTCACCCGTGAAATTGACGGCGGCATGCAAACTCTTAAACTGCCTTTACCTGCTGTTGTGACCGCCGATTTACGTTTGAACGAACCCCGTTACGCTTCATTGCCTAACATAATGAAAGCTAAGCGTAAGCCATTAGAAGTATTTACTGTGGCAGACTTAGGCGTGACGTTAAAGAGTCACCAAACGATTGTGAAGGTCACTCCGCCAGCTGAACGTAAAGCGGGCATCATGGTAGCGTCGGTAGCTGAGCTAGTTGAAAAGTTAAAAAATGAAGCGAAGGTGATCTAAATGGCCATTTTAGTATTAGCTGAACATGATAATGCTGCACTGAAACTCGATACGGCAAAAATTGTTACCGCCGCCCGTGCCATAGGCGATGAAGTGTATGTCTTGGTTGCGGGTCACCAATGTGGCGCGGTTGTCCAAGCGGTACAGGCACTACAAGGTGTTAGCCAAGTACTCGTTGCCGATGCCAGCGTGTATGAAGCGCATTTAGCGGAAAATTTTGCCAAATTGCTGGTGGACTTAGCGCCAAACTATGGTCACATTCTGGCCTCGGCTTCAAGTTTAGGTAAGGACACGCTTCCGCGCGTTGCGGCATTATTAGATGTCGCGCAAATCTCAGAAGTCATTACTGTTGTCAATGCCGATACCTTTGTGCGCCCTGTGTATGCGGGTAACGCCTTAGCGACAGTGCAAAGCCATGATGCCATTAAAGTGATGACAGTGCGCGCCAGTGCGTTTGACGCTGCGCCAGAAGGTAACAGTGCGGCTGTGACGACACTTGATAAAGTGTTTGAAGCGAGAACTCAGTTTGTTTCTCAATCGCTGACAGTTTCTGCCCGTCCAGAGTTAGGCAATGCTGGCATTATCGTATCTGGCGGCCGAGGCATGGGCAGTGGTGAAAACTTCGGTATGTTAGAGCAACTTGCTGACAAGCTCGGTGCAGCCGTTGGCGCATCACGCGCTGCAGTTGACGCAGGTTTTGTGCCTAACGATTTACAAGTGGGTCAAACCGGTAAAATCGTTGCGCCAAACTTGTATATTGCCGTCGGTATTTCTGGCGCGATTCAACATTTAGCCGGCATGAAAGACGCTAAAGTCATCGTTGCAATCAACAAAGATCCTGAAGCGCCGATTTTTCAAGTTGCCGATTATGGACTCGTTGCAGATCTGTTTGAGGCGGTTCCTGAGCTGATTACAAGTCTCAGTTGATTTTATCTGTGATCTAGGTCACATTAAGTGGCTTTGCGGTAGCATCTGCTAAGCCGCTTATGTTTTTATGTGCCTCACGCCCGTGCAAGGGCGTTCTTAGAAGTAGAGGCGCGCCAAATATTAGTAGTGATCAGTAGGGTGATTCCGTTGATCGATTGCGAAAGGATTTGGTGCCGAAGTGGTTCGATTTATCACGATCAACTGCTGGGGTTGTACCTAATAGGTGCAGCACTGCCATAGTATTTTCCGATATGGATATTGGGAATAGTTACTATGGAGCGCTACTGATAGGACAGGTGACCTTGGGTATCTATTGCCTTTTCCCACCAGTTCAGTCGCCCTCCATTCGTATTTAACGAAGATAATAATCAATGACTGTTATGAATTATGCCGATTCGGCACTTTCCTTGTTGCCGCCTGCGGTGGCTATCGTATTGGCGATCTTGACTCGCCGTGTACTGCTTTCTTTGGGGTTAGGTATTTTAATTGGTGCTTTATTGCTCAATCAATTTTCACCTTTAGCAACGGGTGAGTTTGTATTTAATGGCGTTAAAGGGCTTTTTTGGACTGATAAAGGTCTAAATTCGTGGAACTTATATATTCTCGGTTTCTTAATTGTACTGGGAATGATTACAGCGTTAATTACCGTAAGTGGCAGCGCGCGGGCTTTTGCCGATTGGGCTCGTTTACATATACGTAATAAACGTGACGCTAAACTATTGACCATGTTTTTAGGTTGCGTAGTTTTTATTGATGATTATTTCAATAGTTTAGTTGTTGGTTCGGTCGCTCGACCTGTTACCGATCGTTATTATGTTTCCCGCGCTAAGTTAGCTTATTTATTAGATTCTACTGCGGCGCCTGTGTGCGTTATTTCTCCAGTTTCGAGCTGGGGCGCTTATATTATCGCACTCATTGGCGGGATATTAACTGCCCATGGTTTTGCTGATACGGGTCATTTGAGTATTTTTATTCAAATGATCCCAATGAACTTTTACGCAATCTTCTCCTTATTATTATTACTTTTTGTTGTTTTTATGGGATTAGATGTTGGGCCAATGCGTGAGCATGAGCTCAATGCCCAACGTGGTAATTTATACGATGAGTCTAAGGGATTACCGCCTGGGGCGAACGCGGATTTACCTGAAGCCGAAACTGGTAAGATTTTAGGTCTGTTCCTGCCGATTACCGTGTTGGTATTTGCAACCCTCTATTTTATGATTAACAGTGGCGCTCAAGTACTCGCGGCGGAAGGGATTGAATTTAATATTATTTCTGCTTTTGAGAAAACCGATGTCAGTTCATCACTTTTCTTTGGTGCATTAATTGGTCTAGCGGTTTCGCTGATATTGAATTTAGTGCAAGGCGTTGAGAAATTGATGATAGTCAAAGGTATAGTGCAGGGCGCTCGCTCTATGCTGCCGGCGATTTACATCCTGTTATTTGCTTGGACAATCGCAGGTGTGATTGGTCAACTCGAAACCGGTAAGTTTATGGCGAGTTTAGCAACAGGAAATATTCCGTTCGCGTTTTTACCCGCCTTAATGTTTGTGCTAGCAGGTATTACCGCGTTCTCAACTGGTACTAGCTGGGGTACGTTCGGGATCATGTTGCCGATTGCTGCTGATATGGCGATGGGAAGCCACACTGGCATGATGTTGCCTATGCTTGCCTCTGTGCTGGCGGGGGCTGTATTTGGCGATCACTGCTCGCCAATTTCCGACACGACTATCTTGTCGTCTACGGGCGCCAGTTGCCACCACATCGACCATGTGGTGACTCAGCTACCTTATGCACTCATTGCGGCGTTTATTAGCTTAGTGGGTTATGTGGCACTTGGATTTACCGAGTCTGTTGTCGCGGGTTTAGTGGCTTGTAGTGTGGCATTTGTGATCAGTATTATCGTACTTAAAATCAAATCGAAAGGCGCAATTAGCTAGACGTTAATTGAAACCTTTCACTGCAAACGTTCACGACAAATAAGTCAAAATAAATCAGCCAGCATTATGCTGGCTGATTTTTTGGTTAAGGCTGAGTTTGTCTTTATCTCTAGCCTATCGCATTAAGGCTATCAACTCTTAGCTTAGCGTGCTTGATCTAGACCGCGGCGTTTAAGTAAGCCTTCTGTGGTTGGTTCTTGTCCGCGGAAGTTTTTGTAGGCGTCCATTGGCGCTATGCTATTACCCACTTCACGGATCGTTTTGCGGTACTTCATGCCGATTTCACGATTGAGCCCACCTTGGGTTTGTACATAGGCAAACGCATCCGCCGCTAAAATCTCACTCCACATATAAGCGTAATAACTTGCCGAGTAACCGCCGGGGAAGGCGTGGGCAAAATAGGTCGACTTATAACGCGGAGGTACGGCACTGATGTTTAAGCCGTGCTTTTTCAGGGCATTGGCTTCAAAGGTTGGTACATCTTGCAGCGGGGTATCTGGGCTTAATGAATGCCATTCCATGTCTACTAATGCAGCGGCCATGTATTCCAGTGTGTCAAAGCCTTGGTTGAAACTGCCTGATTTCAGCAGTTTTTGCAGCAGTTCATCGGGAATGGGTTTGCCCGTTTCGTAGTGTTTCGCGTAGTTCGCTAACACTTTTGGATGGGCGGCCCAATCTTCTTCAAACGTCGATGGAAATTCGACAAAGTCGCGTGAAACCGAGGTACCCGCCAGACTTGGATAAGTCACTTTAGAGAACATGCCGTGGGTGCCGTGACCCATTTCATGGAACATAGTGGTGACTTCGTTATAGCTGACGAATGTGGGTTGACCTTCGGGCGCTTTCTTTATGTTCATCACGTTGACGACCACAGGTTTAGTGCCTTCGAGGAAGGATTGACCGACGAACGAACTCATCCAAGCGCCACCACGTTTACCTTCACGGGCAAAATAGTCGGCGTAGAAAATGGCCATGCTTGAGCCATCGGCATCAAACATTTCGTAGGCTTTTACATCGGGATGGTAAACCGGTAAATCTGGGCGTGGTTTTAAGGTGACGCCATAGAGTTCTTTGAGTGTGTAGAATACGCCGTCTTCGAGCACGCGGTTAAATTCGAAGTATGGGCGAATGCTATTGGCATCGAGAGCGTATTTTTCTTGGCGGACTTTTTCTGCGTAAAACTCCCAGTCCCACGGTGCCAGTTCAAATTTCCCACCGGTTTTAGTGATCATCGCTTGAATGTCGGCCGCTTCTTTCTCTGTGTTAGCAACTACCGCAGGCACCATTGAACCAAACATGCTGTAAACCGCTTCGGGTGTTTTGGCCATTTGCGGTGCTAATCGATAACTTGCCCAGTTTTCATAGCCTAATAGTGTTGCGCGCTCGGCTCTGAGTTTCGCTAAACGAGATACGAGTGACGCAGTTTCGTTTTCACCAGTTAAGCCACGGTTCGCTGAGGCTTCCCAAATACGCTGGCGTAGCTCACGGTTTTCCAGTGATGCCAACACAGGTTGGCGAGTGGTGTTGGTTATGTTAATCAGATACTTGCCATCGTGACCGGCCGCTTTGGCATCGTTCGCGGCTGAAGCTATTTCACCGTCGGTTAATCCAGCAAGTTCACTTTTTGAATCCACCACAACGGCGATTTCTTTGGTTAAGCGTAATAAACGCTGAGAGAACTCATTCGTTAGTGTTGATTGTTCTTCATTTAACGCGCGGATTTTAACTTTTTGTTCATCGGTAAGTTTAGCGCCAGCCATGATAAAGCGTTGGTGATATACCTCAACCAAACGTACGGCTTCTGGGGTTAACCCTAAGTTAGTGCGGTCGTTATAGATGGCTTCGATACGGGAAAATAGCGCTGGGTTTAAGTTGATATTATCTGAGTGGGCCGCCATTTTTGGCGCCATTTCCCCTTGGATTTTACGCAGTTCTGGATTGCTGTTTGACCCTGCTAAATTATAAAACACGCTTGATGCACGGTTGAGTAGGGCGCCGCTTTTCTCCATAGCCACAATCGTATTATCGAAGGTTGCTGCTGCCGGATTATTGGCTATTGCGAGAATTTCTTGGTACTGCTCTGCCATGCCTTGCTCTAGGGCTGGCGCGAAGTGCTCATTCTTGATGAGGCTAAAATCAGGGGCTTGATATTGCAGGTTACTGGCTTGGAACAGCGGGTTTTGGGTTTGTACCGAGATAACGTTAGGTGCTTTAGTTTCTGTGCTGCTGCAACCTGCCATGAATCCGGCGGTGAGAGTGGCGCCGATGGCGATGGCAATAAAACTTTTACGCATAATTGAGTGACTTCCTTTGAATTGTTGTTTTTTTAGGACTGTAACGTTAGTAACTTAAATAGGACTGAAAATGGCTTGTTATCGGGTAATGTCTAAGTAAAAAAGGAGCCTCGCATTAGCGAGACTCCTTTGGCTATTTCCTTGCAGGGAAAATAGGTACCGCTTTTTACTTACTTCTTAATCACGCGATGATGAGATGATTAATTAGCGAGTAAACTTGTGGTATTTATCAATACCAGAACTTCTACCTGTGTCATGACATACTGCACAGGATTCAGAGGTCGGTTGTTTAAACCAGTCAGCAACCTTTGGTATGCTGATTTCACCACCGTTGCTTGCCATATGCGCCTTAGCTGAATCGCTAGTGTGGCAGGCATAACAGTTAGCGGTGACTGGGCTTGTCATTTTGCTACCTGGCTCAGCGATGTATTGATTTGGCACTTTGCTTAAATCAATCGCTTTTTCATGACAGGCAACGCAGCTAGTAGAGGCTTCAATCGCGCCTGCACCGTTAGCGGTTTGCGCTTGAGTTCCATCAGCTTTAACTTCACCGACTTTAGCGCCATTACCCCAGTGCCAGCTGTGCACCATAGGACCAAAACCTGCGCCTAAGGCTGCTGAAGTACGTTCCATGCCGTTGTCATGGCAGGCGATACAAGCTTTACCACCTTCATCGAAGGCACCATTTTTGTGGAACGCAGTGGCATCGTTGTGACAAGTAGTACAGCTGTTAGTACTCGCTATCTCACGACGTTCGAAGCCAGAGACCTTTTGAGTGGTGACAGGGTTAACGACATCTGAGTAAGCCGTAAAGGATATGCCCATAGAACCATCATAACCTGTCGCTCTTAGGTTGCCATTACTTTGGTAGCGTTGCTTACCATCATATTCCATCCAACCAGCGGTACTGAATGTCACGCGGGCAGAATAAACATAGTTAGCATTCACTGCGCTGATATCTGTCAGTAAATGACAGATATTTTTAGTGCCGTCAGTGTTGTAACCATAGTAGTAGTTAGTACGGTTACCTGGGCGACCCACTAAGCTGCCATTTTCATAGGAATGTAAATAAGCGCCCGCATAAACTACGGGTTTCTTAGCGTCATATACTAGCGGGCTAGAATAGTTAAAGTTGTCTTTAATGCTAAAGACGTTACCATCGGTGTCTTTCACTGTCAGCGTTGTACACCAGCCTGGGGCGGTTACTGCAGCCGCAGCACCTGTCGGCGCATAGTGGTCTGTCTTGGTAGAAATATCATCTACTTTAACAGGTGTTGATAGACTCAATTTATACTTAGCGCGAATCGCTTGGCGTTCGGTTATACCCGCTTTGCTTTCGTGCATAATGCGCAGATCCGCACCATTACTTGGGATAATAGCCCCTGGTACGCCACCACTGTCATGGCAATCAATACAACCTGGTCCAGCTACGTTGATGTTTTTAGGTGCTTCAACGTGACAAGATGTACAGTTTTGTACTGAAAAGTCTTTAGTAAAATCTTGGTGATTGATATGACCAATTTTAGATAGGGTGTTTGTCGCATAGCCACCCGTAGAGAAACCTTCAGCATTGACAACTGCGCGGCTGACTGAGCCGTGACACACTAAACAGCCTTCCACGAAAGTGACTTCGCTGTCCATGCCGGTAGCGACATAGCTTGCATGACGACGAGGGCTTGTTGAATAGTCGATATGGCAAGAGTAACAACTATCAGTTGTGGTTGAATGGGTGCCTTCAGGTTTGTTAACGACCAGAGGTTTAGAGGTCGCAATACCATTATTACCACCGACACGTAACCAAACGATACCTTCAGTACTTGGATTAACCCCTTTCATTGGTACTTTAAATTGGTAATGACCATCAGCTAAAGCGGTCAATTCAGCGCCGACGGTTGCTTGAGTTGCTTCACCGCCAATATGGACATTATCTGCAACACCACTTTTATCAGCTTCGGTGCGGTTAGTGATGAAGCCTTTATCTGTTAGTGCAGCCACTTTGGCTTGAGCATTTAACAGTCCGTTGATTAGGTTATTGTTTTCATCTGTAATTTCAAATTCGTAAGTGATACTGCCTTCGCCAAAGCTATAGTTGATCACTTTGACGTTAGTCATAGTAGAACTGGTGACTGGGGGCGGTGTTCCAGGCTCACCGGGTGTTCCTGGTTCACCAGGTGTTCCAGGGATACCGGGCGTTCCTGGTGCTCCATCTACACCATCTTTACCATCATCGCCACAGCCAACAAGGGCGCCAGTTAGTGCTAAGGCAACTAAATATGCCAGTTTTCTAGAGGTGAAAATTCTCATCATAATCTCCATTTGATCCAATATGCGAATAAAGGACGGAGTGGAGCACTAAAGTTTGCAGGGTAGATTAGTGCTTTGACCGTTGGTCTCAATTTGCAAGCTATCGAATACTTTTCTTTTTTTAATTGAGCACGTTTTGTCTCGAATGAAATATTACTGTTAACGCTATGTTTGTTTTTTGAGCGCAAGCCCATTTATACCTATTACTTTGGAGGTAGATCACACTTTTTAAATTTAACTTTTACTAATTTTTCCTTACGAAACAATATTTAAGGTTCAGTTAAGCTTTCATTAACAATTGAACGGCATCGGGGCGTTTTTTATGTTTTTTGCAGGGAGGAGTATTAAATGAAGTGGACTAGAAATATTTCAGGAGGCGATTGGAGATTAAAATGATTGATAAGTTGGTGTCATTGCAGAATTTCATGATAAAAGCTTAGCGGCTGCTAGTGTTCTGATGTGAAGCGCAATGTTAGACTAGCGCTCAATTTGGCTCTGGTAGCAGACGCGTAAGCGATAACGTTTTTAAAGGGTATAAGTCTTGGCTCAATTGTATTTTTATTATTCGGCAATGAACGCGGGTAAATCCACTTCACTATTACAGTCATCCTATAACTACCGTGAACGCGGTATGAATACTTTGGTCATGACAGCCTCCATAGATGACAGATATGGCAAAGGTAAAGTGGCCTCACGTATTGGCATTGAAACCGAAGCACAGGTATTTAGTAGCCAAGATGATTTAACTCAAATGATTAGCGATGTGCATCAAGCTACGCCATTAAGTTGTGTGTTGGTGGATGAGTGTCAGTTTTTGAGTAAAGAACAGGTTAAGCAGCTGACGCATGTGGTCGATAATATTGATATTCCTGTACTCTGCTATGGCCTAAGAACGGACTTTCAAGGCGAACTTTTTAGCGGCAGTCATTATTTATTAGCTTGGGCCGATAAATTAGTTGAGTTGAAGACTATTTGCCATTGTGGACGTAAGGCTAACATGGTGGTGCGTCTTGATGGTGAAGGCAAGGTGATGCGCGAGGGTGAGCAAGTGGCGATTGGTGGTAATGAAAGTTACGAGTCTGTCTGTCGCAAACATTTTCGTGAATTTATCTGGGATGCGCATGAATATGTGGGATGAGGCTTCGTTAATAGCGTGTAATTATTAAGCGACTCATTCTTTTTATGCGACTTAAATTAGTTCGTTTTGTTTTTAAGTCATACTGTCTGTTGCCTTAATCGCTGAAAATACCTTGATATCAACAAATTAATATTTGGCAAAATGTACTATCAGCTTAACATGAGTATTGATTAGTGGCGGTTGTGGGTCACAGGCACCCTTCTTTACAGTGAAGTTAGGTTTGATAAAGTGTGGAACATAATGGGTACTAAGACTAATTAATAGAGCCGGATAATGGCTAGATGAGTTTGATATCTTGCTTTACTGAGTGGCAACGGATTTGCTGAGTTGCATGAAAGATGAATATTTTAGTGTTTTTTTGGAGCTGTTTTGCCTAATTCCACATCAGAGATGAAGTTCGAAAATTATCGTCCTCGTCCACCACAACCTGAGCCTAAAGCTAAGGTTAAGCCGCCGCGTAAAGCCAGATCAAAGGGCAGGGTCTGGTTCTTATTTTTCATTCTGATTTGCTGCGCTGCATTGCTGATTGGACTTGAGGTTAAAACTTCGTTTTATCAAGCAAAATTCATCAATCAATATGCTAAGACGCTCACCTATGAATTAGAAAGCTCACCGAGCCAAGCGGTTATTTATCCTAGTTATGGTCCTTTCGATGAGCGCCATGGCTACAGTAAGTTACCTCAGTATATTGATAGGTTACTGCAACGAAATTTTCAGGTAACGCAACAAGTGGCGTTTTCGCCAGCGTTGCAGGAATACGCTCAACTTGGATTTTTTCCGCCTTACCATGAAAAGGCCCAATCTGGATTGACGCTGCTCGATTGCCGCAATACTGATTTATACGAATTTGCCTATCCTAAACGGGTTTATCAGGACGACGATAAGATCCCCAATGAAATCGTTAATACTTTACTGTTTATTGAAAACCGCGAGTTATGGACGACGGAAGAGAAACTCAATCCTGTGATCGACTGGCCACGCTTTGTGGTGGCAGGTATGAGTCAAATTGCTGAAATGGTTGGTATGAATGTCTCTACCGCGGGTGGCAGTACACTCGCGACTCAGATTGAGAAATTCCGCCATTCTTCCCAAGGTTTAACCTTGAGTATTAAAGATAAGTTACTGCAAATTGGCTCGGCCAGTGTGCGCGTGTACCAACAAGGTGAAAACACTGAACCTGCTCGTAAGCGCATCGTTCAAGATTATCTGAATACCGTGCCATTATCTTCGGCGCCAAATCATGGTGAAGTTCATGGTATTGGTGATGGATTGTGGGCGTGGTTTGGTACCGATTTCGATACTGCAAACAAGCTGTTAGCATCGCCGCAGATCAAAGGTAATGCCACCAAGCGCGGACAAGTATTCCGACAAGTGGTTGCCTTGATGATCGCCCAACGTCGTCCGTCCTACTATCTATTACAAGGTCATGAAGATCTTGAAAACTTAGTCGATAGCCATATCCGTTTACTCGGCCAGTATTATTTGATTGATCGTGGTCTACGTGATGCTGCACTCGCGCAGAAATTGCAGTTTAAGGTCGCCAAGCCGCAACGTAATACCCAATCTGGCGCAGATAAGGGCGTGAACACAGTTCGCATTCGCACCGCAGGCATGTTAAATGTGGGGCTGTATGATTTAGACAGGCTCGATTTGACGGTCAATAGTAGCTTACACAGTGACTTACAGCAGAAAGTCAGTCACTACTTACGCAGTCTGGCGCAAGTGCCTACCGCGGAGAAAGTGGGTCTGCTTGGCGAACGGTTACTCGACCCAAGTCAACTGCAAAACGTACTGTATAGCTTTACGCTTTATGAGCGCACTGAGACCGCCAACCGAGTTAGAGTGCAGACGGATAGTACCGATCAGCCTTTTGATATTAACGAGGGCAGCAAGTTGGAATTGGGCTCAACCGCTAAATTGCGGGTGATGGCGACCTACTTAGAAATCATTGCCGAAATCCACGACAAGTATTCCAAGAAACATGGGATTGAATTGGAATCCATCATTATCGAACCTAGGGATCATTTAACCCGTTGGGCGATTGATTACTTGATTTTGAATCCCGACAGACGTTTAGACCGCATGTTAGATGCGGCGTTACAGCGAGAATATTCAGCCTCAACCAGTGAACAGTTTTTTACCGGTGGTGGGTTGCATGTGTTTAATAACTTTAAAAAAACAGAAGATTTAAAAACGCCAACACTTTACCAAGCCCTGCAGGATTCGGTTAACTTGCCGTTTGTGCGCCTCATGCGCGATATCGTGAATTACAGCAGTAGTATGCAAAACGAGGGCAATATGGCCCAGTTGCTGCGTAATGATAAAGATCCGCGCCGTGACGAATATCTGCGAGTATTTGCTGATAGAGAAGGTAATACCTTCGTTACTAAGTTTTATCGTAAGTACAATAAAGTGGCTGCGAATGAGCGTTTCGACATATTTTTTGATGGTTTGTCCCAGTCGGAGCAGCAGTTGACGGCAGCGTATCGCTATTTACTGCCCGATGAATCTATGGCGTCATTTAAGGCTTTCTTGAAGCAAAGATTGCCGCAGGTGAGCTATACCGATGGTCGTATTAAGAGCTTATATAACAAGTACGGTCCGGATAAATATAATTTGCCAGATCAAGGCTATATCGCACGGGTGCATCCCTTAGAATTGTGGGTGCTGGATTACCTTAATCATAATCCTGATGCCAACTTGAACGATGTTAAGCAGGCGAGTGAAGCACAACGTCAAGAGGTTTACCGTTGGTTGTTTAGGACGCGGCATAAAAACGCCCGTGACGTACGAGTGCAAGTGATGCTTGAAGTTGAAGCCTTCCTTGACATACATCAACGTTGGGCGCGTTTAGGTTATCCCTTTGATTCTATGGTGCCATCCTTAGGCTCAGCGCTGGGTAGCTCGGGTGACCGACCCGCAGCCTTAGCCGAGCTGATGGGCATTATTCAAAATGATGGCTATCGTTTGCCCACAGTGCGTATCAATCAGCTGCATTTCGCCGCAGATACGCCCTATGAAGTGAGATTACAGAATCAGAACACCCAAGGTGAGCGGGTAATGCGCCATGAAGTAGCACAAGCCTTAAAAGCGGCGCTGGCGAACGTAGTGCAAAACGGCACCGCACGTCGTTTAAAGGGCATTTTTACCGATGAAAAAGGTGGCATGTTAGCCATAGGCGGGAAAACCGGCACCGGTGATAACCGTATTGTGACTCAGATGCAGCAAGGTAAAAAAGTGGCGACTACGGCGATGAACCGCACCGCGACCTTCGTGTTTTATCTAGGTGACAAATACTTCGGTACTTTGACCGCCTTCGTGCCAGGCAGTAAATCCGATGATTTTAGTTTTACCTCGGCGCTGCCATTGCAGGTGATGAAGGGCATGATGCCTATTTTAGCTCCCTATGTACAAACCGAGCAGGGCATGTGTGTGGTGAACGAATAAAGGCATGAATTAAGTGCCACGCCAACGACAAAGAGTGTTCCTGATGAACACTTTTTGTCGTTTTAAGGCTTAAATTCTCTATCGATTGAGTTTATTGCTGTGGTTAACATGGTTTAGTTAAAGCACTGTGATAAAAGTGCAGCGATTAAGATTACTGCGGCGATAACTGGTAAATTTTTGATTTAGCTTCATCGGTTACGAGATAAATCAGTCCATCTGGCCCTTGCACGACTGAGCGCAATCTTTGCCCTAATTCAGTTTTCAGTAGCCGCTCTTCTTTAATTATCTTGTCGCCATCAAGCACTAAACGCACCAGTGTTTTTCCCTTTAGGCTGGCGAGTAACAGATTATTTCGCCACTGTGGAAATTTATCACCTGTGTAAAACATAAAGCCCGCCGTGGCAATAGAGGGAACCCATTTGTAGACGGGTTGCTCCATTCCTGTCTTATGGGTGCCTTCGCCGATGTTGCCGCCACCATAATTCTCACCATAGGTAATCACTGGCCAGCCATAGTTTTTAGCCGCTTGGTCAATATTGAGTTCATCGCCGCCCTGGGGCCCATGCTCGCCCGTCCACAATACTTTGCTGACGGGATTAATCGCCGCGCCCTGCATATTGCGATGACCAATAGACCAGATCTCGGGTAAGGCGCCAGCCGTATTGACGAAGGGGTTATCCTTAGGCACTGAGCCATCGGCATGAATACGCACCACTTTGCCTAAATGATTGTCTAATGTTTGGGCGCTATCTTTTTCGCTGTAGCGATCGCCAAGCGTGATAAACAAAGTGCCATCAGGCGCCCACACTAAACGAGATCCAAAATGGTGGCCGCTGTTGACTTTAGGTTGTTGACTAAAAACGCGAGTGAGATTTTCAAGCTTGTTACCATTGAGCGTGGCAAAACTGACCGCTGTGCTATTGAGCTCACTTGCATCACCTTCAGCGGGTTCTGAATAACTGAAATAGATTTTTTTGCTGCTGGCAAAATCTGGCGCAAGCACGACATCAAGTAAACCACCTTGACCTTTGGCATACATAGGCGGTAAACCCGTTAAGGGTTCACCCACTTTGCCTGCGGTGCTGACAATGCGCATTCTGCCAGCACGTTCAGTCACGAGCATACTGCCGTCGGGTAAGAATGCCATACCCCAGACATTCTCTAACCCTTGGGCTATGGTTTTTACCTGAATATTACCCGTTTCCGTTTTGACGCTAATGGTCGCTGCGCTAGCGGTTTCGGTGTAAATAGCCGGTGAGCATGCAATAAGACACAGGGCAAGATTTAAGGTGCTTAGCTTCAAGGTCTTTGGCATTAATTTACTCAGTCTTAAGGTCCTCAGCTTCAAGGTCATCAGTTTCATCGCTATCCTTAATCACACTGTTCTCCTATAGGATGGATCAGAGTAACAAGTCAGTCACATAAGGGCAATTTATCGGCGAGACCTTATATCAAAACTCGCCTGTCCAGCTTTTATGAGCTTAAGCTTCACAAATCAAAAGTCTAACGTATGAAAACTAACGCATGAAAAACTAGCGCATGAAAAAGCCTAAGGCCATCGCTAAACCGACGATCACAATAAAGCCGCGTAGCAAGGGCTGTGAAATACGGTAGGCCAGCGCCGCCCCCACATAACCACCGACAATCGTCATAACGGCAAGCAGCAACAGATATTGCCCATCGATCACATTGCCCGCGGCATAAACCACAACGGCGATGGCGGTGAGCAGGGCTGAAATCAGATTTTTAAGTCCGTTCATCCCATGTAGATTGGTTTGCCCCATCAGGCCAAAACTTGCGAGTAGTATGATGCCTAAGCCACCATTAAAATAACCGCCATAGATACACACAGCCGACAGCATTATCAGTGCCGTCATCGGACTTAACATTGGCGTAGAGGTGTTTTCGCCTTGCTCAGCGATTCTTCGTTTGAGTAACCAAGGGCCAACAATAAAGGCCGCGGTGGCCAGTAGAATTAGCCAAGGGATCAGCTTTGCGAAGACTTGCTCGCTGGTGGTCAGCAAAATACCCGCGCCAATACTCCCGCCAATTAAAGCAATTAAGATCAGATTCTTAAGGCTAAGACTCGCCGGATATTCGATATCCTTTCTAAAACGCCATGCGCTGGCGATATAACCGGGCAGCAGCGCGGCTGTCCCCGTGGCATTCGCCGCAATCGGTGGAACCCCGACAAACACTAACGCTAAAAGGGTAATAAAACTGCCACCACCGGCAACTGCATTGAGCATGCCGCCTAAAAAGCCAGCGAGTGCAATAATAAGCCAGTCCATAGATACCGCTCCTTTGGACAATGAGAGAGATAAACAGAGCGCTAAAAATGTGTCTGTTATTATGAGTCAATCTAAGCACTCACCCTAACAGGATGATTTCGATATTGAAAGTCGCGTAATGATTCGTTACATATCGCCATTCGTGAAGGTGAAGATATAGGATGAGTGAGCAGGCTTTTACTTGCTTAGTGCTAGGGTACTTGATCCCAAATACCAGACATAAAAATAACCGCTGCTATGGCTTCACTTTGCTCGGTAAAAATATCTTCTCCCCAACAGTTTTGCCCACGTTCTTGGTAGTAAACATGAAAGGTACTGAGCATAGGTGTTCGAATGCAATACCAACCATCGAAGGTATTCTTAGCAAAATTGACCCAATACTGCGCATCAGCAGTTTGGATTTGCTGAACAAGTAATTCATTTTGCGATAGCAAAGCCACAAGCTCATTCTGGGTGGTGATTTGATGCTCGGCTTTTATAGCCTCGAGAAGATTTTTAAGTTTTATCATGGGATCCTTTTCATTCATCGAGAGTATCTACATCACTTTTAACGAATGGCCGCGGAGATGGAGGATTGGATTAATGCTTCAAAAATATCTGTTTGCCCGGCAGGAATAAGCTGCCTGTGAATTTCGCGGCGTTTCGCACTGTCGAATAAACGCTCCGCAACCCAGCCGGTTAAATAGAGTGAGGAAAGGCAGCCGCCCGCAGTGGCAATATTGCCATTAATCACGAGGGCGCAGTCTTCTACATCGACGCCCATGGCAACTAGGGCAGGTTTTGCATCGGGGTGAGTCGTTGCCGAGAGATTGTCGAGTAGCCCTAATTTGGCAAAGAAGAATGACCCCGCGCAGATACTGCCAAGCAATTGTCGTGTGGGATCTAATTTAAGGGCGGACATAAACTCAGTATCAGCAAGTGCCGCAGGTACGCCTTTGTAACCACTGCTGAATAATACCACGTCGGCATCAGCGACTTCGGCCACATGACCATCGGTTGCAACCGTCATCCCCAAGCTTGATATGTGGCTAGGTTTGGTCCCGAGTACTTTTACTGTCCAATCGGTTTTTGTACGGCCGAGAATATCGCGCATTAAGAAGAAATCGATATCGGTAAATTCATCAAATATCACAATCGCAATCTGGTACATAAGCTTTCCTCTGGCTTACATTGTGGATGACTTAAGGCTTGAATATGCTCAACCTTAAGCCTTGGGTCCTCAATATGAATAGAATCATGATTTTATTGGTTATCCATTTTTTATGAAAATTTGGTTAATCAAAATCTTAACCAGCACTAAACGATGGCAGTCGCTTGGCGAAAATAGCATGGGCATCAAAATCTTGGCTTTGCATTCTGGTTAATGTGTTGGTTAACACTTCATCGGCTGCATCTTCAATCCGCAGGATCTTCTCTGCTGCGACATAGTCGCTAAACGCTGTGCAGACTTGTTCAAACAAAGCCGTTACATCGCCAAAGGCCGGATGACTGAACTGCGGATTAGGCAAGCCCCTGAGGTCACGAAGCTTTAGCAGCATTAACGCCGTCAAGGGTATGTATGATAGATGTCCATTGTGGAACTCAAAAAAACACTTTTTATCCCCGATGATCGCTTGTTCTACCTGATCATTGCAGAGGGTTTGCAGCATAGTGCTGATGAATTCGATATCCTGTGTATCCCAGTTATCTAAAAATGACGCATAGGGGAAAGGAGCAGTTTTTCGCAGTGTCACTTGCACTTCAGTGGTAAAAGGCGGCTCGATATGCCCCAGATAACGGCCATACAGCTGCACCAAAAAATCGCCAATAAAGCCATGGGAGCGAACAATCCAGCCCGAACACCGCGCGGTTGCATCAGCGTGGTACAGCTCGTCCGCCTCGCGTTTAAGCCCAGCTAACAGCATCAGCACAAGCCGAAACACGCTGATTGTAGACCACATAGCGTTTGCTATCCCGCCAGTTTTTTCTATCGATGAGCAATATTTATAGTAATCAATGGCGGTTGCAAAATAACCGTAAGCGAGCGAGCGCATCAGCGGCTTAGGCTCAAGCAAGCCCGATTCAATATAGGTAAGTTGGGCTACATAGCCCCAATGACACTCGGGTACACCAAACTCAGCTCCAAATAATTCCCACTGGCGAAAATCCTCATCAAACTCACGATATTGTTTCACTCTCTCGAAACCATCTGTCATCCCACTGTCGATATAATCGGTCAGTAAATACTGGTCATATTCAAAGACGTTTTTGGCATAATCGCGCATATGTTTACGACTGCGCTTATTGAGAAACTTGGCTAACATCTTGAGCATCCTTATTATTTAGGCTGCGGCAAGTTTACCGCAACGGCGCTAAATATCACTATCTGTAGCACTTTTGAAGCAAGCATTAAGCGACTCCGTTGTAGCGATGGTGAACACACATTCGCCAGCAAAGAACCTTGCTAACATATGGTGTTATCAGTTTAATGCGCGACATTGTTCATTATTGAATATGCTGGGATGGGGAGTAAACCGCACTAATGCGTTGGCGACCATCGGAAAAAGGGACTTTTTCGTTGAGCCCCCAAGGATGGGTTTACGACGTGTCGCCAGAGCATTAGTGCTGTTTATGGCGATAAGCTCTCAAAAAGTTCCTAGACTGCAAAAGCTCACAAAAAACAAGGTTTGTAGTGAACAAGCTGGTGGTGAATTTTACTCATGGTTCCCCGTTTTCGCGGGGATGACAAAAGCAACGAGGCCCAGAATCATTTTTTGGGCCTTGTTGGTATCGTAAAACGTCGGTTAACGCTCAAAATTCTTTAGGTTAAAGCTTCAAACTAACTTGAGTTTCAACCTTAGCCGCTATACGTTACTTGCGCATTTTAGAGAACGCTTAAAACACCATTTCTGGTACATGCTCTGGCACGATTAATTTGCCAGCAGTTTTGCTGACGATTTCTTCTACGCTCACGCCTGGGGCGCGCTCTAGTAGATGGAAAGCGCCATCTTTGATTTCGATAAAGGCTAAATCTGTGACAACGCGTTTAATGCAGCCGTAACCTGTTAGCGGCAATTCGCACACGGGTAGCAGCTTAGAATTGCCGTATTTATCGGCGTGCATCATAGTCACGATAATGTTTTCGGCGCCCGCGACTAAATCCATCGCGCCGCCCATGCCTTTGATGAGTTTGCCGGGGATCATCCATGAGGCGATAGAGCCGTTCACATCGACTTCAAAGGCGCCGAGTACGGTTAAATCCACATGGCCGCCACGGATCATGGCAAAGCTTTCCGCCGATGAAAAAAATGAAGCGCCTTTGACTGCGGTAACGGTTTGTTTGCCCGCATTGATTAAATCGGGATCTATGGTGTCTTCGGTGGGGAATTCACCCATGCCGAGTAGGCCGTTTTCTGATTGCAGCATGACTTCCATGCCTTCGGGAATGTAGTTGGCCACCAGTGTTGGAATGCCGATACCGAGGTTGACGTAGTAGCCGTCTTTTAATTCTTTGGCGACGCGCTGAGCCAGTTGTTCTCTTGATAATGCCATGATATCTATCCTTTCTATTTGGCTTTGACGCTTTGGCCTTTACTCTTAGGTTTTTACCCTTAATTTTTTACTTTAGGGAGCTAAGTGCCAATTGCGTTAACTGTGTTTCAAGGTTTTGCCAGCGCCTTTTATTTCGCGGCTTTTACCGTGCGCTGCTCGATACGTTTCTCGAACGTGCCTTGAATAACGCGGTCAACATAGATGCCCGGCGTGTGGATATGATCTGGGTCTAGCTCACCTGGCTCAACAATAAACTCGGCTTCAACCACAGTGATTTTGCCCGCGGTCGCCATCATAGGGTTAAAGTTGGCAGCGGTTTTACGGAATACCAAATTACCCATGGTATCGGCTTTCCATGCGCGCACTAAGGCAAAATCTGCGGTCAGCGACTCTTCTAACACGTAATGGCGACCTTTGATTTCGCGGGTTTCTTTACCATCAGCGACTGGCGTGCCGTAGCCTGTAGCGGTGAAAAATGCCGGAATACCTGCGCCGCCTGCGCGGATCTTTTCCGCCAGCGTGCCTTGGGGCGTTAAAATCACGTTCAGTTCGCCAGAGAGCATTTGCTGTTCAAAGGTGGCATTTTCACCCACGTAAGAGGCGATCATAGTGGCGATTTGGCGATGTTTTAACAGTAAGCCAAGGCCGAAATCATCAACGCCCGCGTTGTTCGAAATCGCCGTTAAGCCGTTAACGCCCATCTTAACCATTTGATTGATTAAGCCTTCTGGAATGCCGCATAGGCCAAAGCCGCCGACCATAATGGTCATGTCGTTTGATAAGCCTGCTAACGCTTCTTCATAGCTGCTGACGACTTTATTGAGTCCTGCCATTGTGATGTCCTTTTATGCTTTATAAAACGCGCTGCGAATGACGCGCATTTTTAATAACGGTTGTTGGTGTCGTTAATTATTGTTGTTCTATTTTGCTAACAGGGCTGTGGCCACTTTCGAACCGTTTTTACGATTCAACTGCGTGCTGATCGCTTGCCCTGCTAACGCGAGTTTTGGTAAATCGATACCCGTTTCGAATCCCATGCCGTGCAGCATATACACTAAGTCTTCGGTGGCAAGATTGCCCGATGCGCCTTTGGCATAGGGGCAACCACCAAGACCCGCAACCGAGGAGTCAAACACCCGCACACCTAAGTCTAAACAGGCCAAAATGTTGGCTAATGCTTGGCCATAGGTGTCGTGAAAGTGTAGCGCCAGTTTATCCATAGGCACACGTTCAGCCACTGTTTGCAGCATTCTACGGGCCTTTTGCGGCGTGCCTACACCGATAGTGTCGCCGAGTGATATTTCGTAACAGCCCATTTTGTAAAGGATTTCAGACACACGGGCCACTTCACTGACCGCTATCTCACCTTCATAGGGGCAGCCGAGCACACAGGACACATAGCCGCGCACCGGAATATTGTGTTTTTTTGCTAATTCCATCAAAGGGATAAAGCGTTCAATCGACTCTTCTATCGAGCAGTTGATATTGCGCTGACTAAAGCTTTGTGAGGCGGCGCCAAATATTGCCACCTCACTCGCTTTTGCATCCAGTGCCAGTTCAAAGCCTTTGACGTTGGGTGTGAGCGCGCTATACACCACGCCGCTTTGACGCTGTATTTGCTTGAGCACATCGGCAGAATCGGCCATTTGTGGCACCCATTTAGGTGACACAAAGCTGCCTGCTTCGATACGCTTAAGCCCCGCACCTGCCAGCGATTCAATCAAGGCGATTTTAGCTACCGTCGGCACAGCGACTTCGTTTTGCAGGCCGTCGCGCGCGCCCATCTCGAAGATGCTGACCCTGTCTTTGGCGTTCGCTGCTTGGCTTAGATTGGCTAACGACATCTTAGGCTTCCTTGGTCGCAGTGGGCTCAGCTTCAATCCCATTTAATGACGCTAGGTTTAACGGCTCAACGTTAAGCAAGGTTGCGCCATCGGTGACCAGCTCGCCCGCTTTAAAGTAGAACTCAGTGACTATGCCATCAAAGGGGGCTTCGATGGTGTATTCCATCTTCATGGCTTCCATCACCAGCAAACCTTGGCCCGCTTTAACTTGTGTGCCGACATCGACTAAATGGGTCACTACCGTGCCGTTCATGGGCGCTTTTAACTTGTCAGCATTGCTGGCTTGTTCTTCGACCACGAGTGTTTGCACAGCTTTAAAGTGGTAACTGCCGGAGGATAAAAACAGCGTAAAGTCATCACCTTGGGCGCTAACGGGCACTTTACTCTTATGGCCGTTGATTTCGGCGAGCAGTAAATCTTGTTTCAGCTCGCCATTTAGCAACCAATCTTGTCCGTGCAGCGGTAGCTGATACATGCCGCCTAAATCGAGCATCACTAACTGCTGCAATTCATGGGCATCATCGAGCAGGGCAATATTGTGCTGGCTGCAGCTGTTGAGTCTAAAGCCGCTGACTTGACCCCAAGGCGAGTAAGGATCGGCGCTGTTGATCGCTTGTGCTTTGGCGGCTTCTTTACGGGCAAGCACTTGATACAGCGCGGCAAAGGCAAGGGCAGTGTCAGCTTCGCTTGAAGCTGTGCCAATTAAGGTGTCGCCATAACGGCCAATAAAGTCAGTGCTAAAGTCGGCATTGGCAAACGCTGGGTGTTCGGCAATGTTCGCTAAAAACTCAATGTTGTGCTTAAGGCCGCTGATTTGATACGACTCTAAGGCATGCACTAAACGTTGCAGGGCGCGTGGGCGCGATTCATCCCAGACGATAAGCTTGGCAATCATAGGATCGTAGAAGTTACTGATCACATCGTTTTCACGAATGCCCGAATCGATACGCACGTATTTGCTTTGCTCGGGTTCGCGCAAAAAGTTGAGCTTACCGCTGGCGGGTAAAAACTCATTCTGTGGATCTTCGGCATAAATACGCACTTCAAAGGAGTGGCCGTGAATACGTACTTCATCTTGCTTAAGGGGCAGTGGCTGACCACTGGCGACCATCAATTGCCATTTCACTAAATCTTGGCCTGTGACCATCTCAGTCACTGGATGCTCAACCTGCAGACGGGTGTTCATCTCCATAAAATAGAAGCTATTGTCTGTATCTAGCAGAAACTCTACAGTCCCCGCGCCAACATAATCGATGGCTTTGGCTGCCGCGACGGCTGCTTCACCCATTTGGGCGCGCAGTGCATCGCTTAACCCTGGCGCTGGCGCTTCTTCGACCACTTTTTGGTGGCGACGTTGAATCGAACAATCGCGATCCGATAAATAAATCGCGTTGCCAAAGGTGTCGGCAAACACTTGCACTTCGACGTGGCGCGGCTGGCGTAAATAACGCTCCATCAATAACTTATCGTTACCAAAAGAAGAGGCCGCTTCACGGCGCGCCGAGTTAACGGCTTCCATGATTTCGCCTTCATTCTCGACGATACGCATGCCTTTACCGCCGCCGCCATAAGCCGCTTTGATCAGCATAGGGAAGCCGATTTTCAGTGCCTCCGCTTTTAAGGTCGCATCGGTTTGGTCATCGCCGTGGTAACCGGGCACTAAGGGCACGTTTGCCGCTGTCATAATAGATTTAGCGGCGCTTTTACTGCCCATGGCATCGATAGCATCGCTACCTGGGCCAACAAAGACGATGCCTGCGGCTTCACATTTACGGGCAAAGTCGGCGTTTTCAGATAAGAAACCGTACCCAGGGTGAATGGCTTGGGCGCCGGCTTTTTTGGCGATATCGATAATCAAATCGCCCTTTAAATAGGAGTCTGCCGGCGCACTGCCGCCTAGATAGAAAGATTCGTCGGCCATGGCGACATGGCGCGCTTCTTTATCGGCATCGGAATATAGGGCAACGGTGCGAACGCCCATGGCATGGGCCGTTTTGATGATGCGACAGGCGATTTCACCGCGGTTAGCAATTAATAGTTTAGTAAACATGTGCTTGGTCAACATCAAAGAGCTCCTTGGGTATCACTTGGCTTTTGCATGGGCTTGGAGGGCGTTGAGTGTGCTTGTTGCCAGTTAGGCTGACGTTTCTCAAAAAAGGCGTTTAAGCCTTCTTGGCCCTCGGTCGATACCCGAATGCGGGCGATACGCTCGCTAGTGTAATCAATGGTTTTTTGGTCTATCACGCCGTCTTCAAGATGCGACAGCAGTGTTTTTACCCATGCCATGCCTTGCGGGCTATTGGCTAGTAGCGCGTCAATCATAGGCTTTGCGGCGGCGTCTAAGTCATCGCTGATCTCATGAATGACGTTAAGCTTTAATGCGGTTTCTGCACTAAAACGCTCGGCGGTCAGCATGTAGCGGCGCGATGCACGGATACCCATAGCGCGGGCAACGTAAGGGCTAATTACCGCAGGAATTAATCCGAGTTTTACTTCGCTTAAGCAAAAGCTGGCGCGCGTCGTGGCGATAGCGATATCGCAGGCGCAAATCAGCCCCAGTGCGCCGCCAAAGGCTGCGCCTTGCACCAATGCAATGGTGGGTTTTGGAAAGGTATCTAAATCCTGCATCAGTTTTGCTAAGGCTTTGGCATCATTTAGATTTTGCTCAAAGTCCATTTTGGCTTGTTTGCGCATCCAATTGAGATCGGCGCCGGCGCTGAAGTTTTTGCCGTTTGCTTTGAGTACCAGCACTTGGCATTGCTTGTGCTCAGCAAAATAGCTAAGGACGCTAATCATCTCGCTAATCATCACTTCATCGAAGGCGTTGTGTACTTCTGCTCGGTCAAGAATAAGCTCGGCAACGCCGTGATTGAGCGCATGGCTCACGTGCTGTAAGTTGCTTAAATCTTTTGTGCCGCTAGCGCTGTTTAATGTGTCTGTCATTATTATTTTCCTATCTTCTTGTGTGACATATGTTTTTCACATGTGCCTTTTACATACGGAATACACCAAAGCGGGTGTCTTCGATAGGAGCATTTAATGCTGCCGATAGGGCAAGGCCGACCACATCACGGGTTTGCGCTGGGTCGATAATGCCGTCATCCCATAAACGGGCACTGGCATGATACGGATGACCTTCTTTGTCGTACTGGGCGACAATCGGCGCTTTAAAGGCTTTTTCATCCTCAAGTGACCATTCTTCACCTTTACGGGCTAAACCGTCGCGGCGCACTGTGGCGAGAACGCCTGCGGCTTGCTCTCCGCCCATCACAGAAATACGGGCATTAGGCCACATCCACATCATGGTCGGTTCGAACGCGCGGCCACACATGCCGTAGTTACCCGCGCCGTAGCTGCCGCCAATAATCACAGTAAATTTAGGTACATTGGCGCAAGAAACCGCGGTTACCATTTTGGCACCGTGTTTGGCTATGCCTTCGTGTTCGTACTTTTTACCCACCATAAAGCCAGTGATATTTTGTAGGAACAGCAGCGGAATTTTGCGCTGGCAGCACAGTTCGATAAAGTGCGCGCCTTTTTGCGCCGACTCCGAGAACAGAATGCCGTTGTTGGCGACAATGCCGACTGGGTAGCCGTGAATACGGGCAAAACCGCACACTAAGGTCGCACCATAGTTGGCTTTAAACTCATCAAAATCAGAATCATCGACGATACGGGCGATCACTTCCTTGACATCAAAGGGCTTTTTCAAATCAGTGCCGACAATGCCATACAGTTCGCTAATATCGAACTTTGGCGGTTTGACAGGACTTAAGAGTGATTTGATTTCTTTTTGATGATTCAGGCGTGATACCGCGCGGCGGGCAAGCTCTAACGCGTGCTCATCGTTTTGGGCTAAATGATCCGCTACGCCGGAAATTTTAGTGTGCACTTCGGCGCCGCCTAACTCTTCGGCGCTGACTTCTTCACCAGTGGCCGCTTTGACTAATGGCGGGCCTGCTAAGAAGATAGTGCCTTGATCTTTTACGATAATCGATTCATCCGCCATGGCCGGCACATAGGCGCCGCCTGCAGTACATAAGCCCATCACCACTGCAATTTGCGGTATGCCTTTAGCGGACATTTGCGCTTGATTGTAAAAGATGCGGCCGAAATGGTCGCGGTCGGGGAAGACTTCATCTTGGCGGGGCAGGTTAGCGCCGCCCGAGTCGACTAAATAGATGCAAGGCAAGTGACAACGGCTGGCAATATCTTGGGCGCGAAGGTGTTTTTTAACGGTAATCGGGTAGTAAGTGCCGCCTTTAACCGTGGCGTCGTTGGCGATGATCATGCACTCGACACCGCTTACGCGGCCGATACCGGCGATAATACCCGCAGCGGGGACTTCTTCGTCATAGACTTCAAACGCCGCGAATTGCGATAGCTCTAAAAAGGGTGAGCCGGCGTCGAGCAGTTTTTCAACCCGTTGACGGGGAAGTAATTTACCGCGGGATAAATGACGCTCAAGCGCCACTGGGCCGCCGCCGAGTTCGATTTTGGCTAGTTTAGTTTTAAGATCGGCCACGAGGGCGGCCATATCAGCGGATTTCGCTTTAAATTCATCGCTACGGGCGTTAATACGACTGCTTAATTGCGTCACTTTGGTTGTCCTTCTCAAGCGGAAATTCGGTGTGTAGAGCTATCGATTTTGAGTGTTTATCGATACTTAGGGCTAATGGCGCGCAGTGTCCATTAGCCCTATGGCGACCTATTTAGTCTCGTTAAATAGCTCGCGGCCAATCAGCATGCGGCGAATTTCAGAGGTGCCAGCGCCGATTTCATACAGCTTGGCATCGCGCAGTAAACGGCCGGTGGCGTATTCGTTGACGTAACCGTTACCGCCTAGCAGTTGAATCGCATCCAGTGCCATTTTAGTGGCGAGCTCTGCGCTATAGAGGATGGCGCCCGCCGCATCTTTACGGGTGGTTTCACCGCGATCGCAGGATTTTGCCACGTTATAGACATAGGATTTGGCGGCATTCATGCCTGTGTACATGTCGGCTAACTTGCCTTGCACTAGTTGGAATTCACCAATCGATTTACCAAATTGCTCACGCTCGTGGATGTAAGGCACAACGATGTCCATACAGGCATTCATGATCCCCAGCGGACCGCCAGACAGTACGACGCGCTCGTAATCGAGGCCGCTCATCAGCACTTTTACGCCGTTATTGAGTCCGCCTAAAATGTTTTCTTCTGGTACTTCTACATCTTCAAACACCAGTTCGCAGGTGTTAGAGCCGCGCATGCCGAGTTTGTCGAGCTTTTGCGCTTGGCTAAAACCTTTCGAATCACGTTCAACGATAAAGGCGGTAATACCGTGTGCGCCTTTGGTTAAGTCGGTTTTCGCGTAAATGACATAGGTGTGTGCATCTGGACCGTTAGTGATCCACATTTTGTTGCCGTTTAAGATGAATCGGTCGCCTTCTTTACGGGCATGCAGCTTCATCGAAACCACGTCAGAACCTGCGTTTGGCTCACTCATGGCCAGCGCGCCAATATGCTCACCGCTCACCAGTTTTGGCAGGTACTTGGCTTTTTGCGCTGCATTACCGTTACGGTTGATTTGATTGACACACAGGTTTGAGTGGGCGCCGTAACTTAGGCCGATAGAAGCGGATGCGCGGGAGATTTCTTCCATTGCAACGACGTGGGCTAGGTAGCCCATGTTCGCGCCGCCGAACTCTTCGGGTACAGTTACTCCGAGCAGTCCCATTCCTCCAAGCACAGGCCAAAGTTCATTGGGAAAGGCATTGTCGTGATCCACTTTCGCGGCAATTGGGGCGATTTCATTCGCGGCAAAATCCTGCACTGCATCGCGCAGCATATCGACGTCTTCGCCTAGGCCAAAATTCAGACTTGTGTAGAGAGAGTTCATTGCTTGTGTCCTTTCAGATGTTCTAATTTCAGATTGTTATAGTTTTTATGATTTTTAGGTGCTTGAGTCTTTTAAATCTTGTACTTAAATCCGTAGTCGTTATCGCTATCAAATTGATTTGATTTTGTGTCAACGGGGATTTAGGCTTTTGCCGTTTTGTTATCTTCTAAGGCTAAACGGCACTGCTGCTCGGCGGAATTGAGTTCCATCAATACGACTTTGATGTCGTCCATTTGCTGTTGTAGGGCGGACTTTTTTTCTTCCACTAGCGCCAGCATGGTATTGAGCTGTGAGGTGCTGCTCTTGTCGGCATCGTATAATTCGAACAAACGACGGGTTTCTGCCAAAGAAAAGCCCAAGCGTTTACCGCGCAGAATGAGCTTGAGACGCACCCTGTCTTTGAGGCTATAAATACGGGTTTGACCGCGGCGTTTTGGCTTAAGCAAACCTTGGTCTTCGTAAAAACGAATACTACGAGTAGTGATATCAAACTCTTTTGAGAGATCACTGATCGAGTAAGTCGTTTGTGGTGTGTTCGTTGCGCTCATTCATGCACCCTAAATAATCAGTTTTAAGCAAGATATATGAAGTTTACGTAAAGGTAAAGATTTTGGCTTTTATTCTGTTGGCAAAAAAGTGTCAATCCCAATTGCCATAAGCCTGTGCAGCGAGATTAAAACGTATGCTTTAAATTAGTGTTCTCACATAAAACCACAAATATCTTCTGGTTATAGGCTAACGTCTAATAGTGGGCTTTAGACCTCCTTGCTAATAATAGAAGCAGGAAGGGGTAGTTATTGCGGCTGACGATGTGAGTCGCAGTCCTGATTGGAGGACATATGTTGACCGAACAGCAAAATGCATCTTTAGCGCAAGCCACAAATCAAAAACAGAACCAACAAAAACATCAAGCGTTGCACCAAGCATCCTTGCTTAATAAAGCCGAATTCTGGGGAGAAGCGGCGAAGACGCTCGATTGGATTAAACCGGCGCAAACGGTGCTCGATGAATCGCAGGCACCGTTTTATCACTGGTTCGCCGATGGTGAGATGAACACTTGTTATAACGCCGTTGACCGCCATGTGTTGGCTGGACGCGGTGACCAAGTGGCTATCCAGTATGTGAGCCCAGTGACAGACACTGAATACGGCATTAGCTATGGTGAGTTACAGGCTCAAGTGAGCCGACTCGCGGGCTTTATGCAATCTATTGGTATAGGAAAGGGCGACCGTGTGGTGATTTATATGCCTATGGTGCCGGAAACCGCCTTCGCTATGCTGGCCTGTGCCCGCATAGGTGCGATTCATTCGGTGGTTTTTGGTGGCTTTGCTGCCAATGAGCTCGCGACTCGGATCAATGATGCTAAGCCTAAATTGGTCTTGTCGGCATCTTGCGGCATTGAGCCTTCGGGCGTGATCCCTTACAAGCCTCTGTTAGATAAAGCGTTAGCTCAGTCAGTACATCAGGTTGATCACTGCCTAATTTTGAATCGTAGCCAGTATCAGGCCGATTTATTTGAGGGCCGTGACTTAGATTGGCAAGCCGCATTAGCAACTGCACCTAAGGCCGATTGTGTTGCGCTTAAGGCTACCGATCCCTTGTATGTGCTTTATACCTCAGGCACCACGGGTCAGCCTAAAGGTGTGGTACGCGATAATGGTGGCCATGCCGTGGCTCTGGCTTGGTCGATGCAGCATATTTACGATATTCAAGCGGGTGATGTGTTTTGGGCTGCGTCCGATGTGGGTTGGGTTGTGGGTCATTCTTACATTGTGTACGGACCGCTGCTGGTGGGCGCTACAACCTTAATGTATGAAGGCAAACCTGTTGGTACGCCAGATCCCGGCGCATTTTGGCGCACGATTGCCAAATATAAGGTCAAAAGCTTCTTCACCGCGCCGACGGCCATTCGCGCAATTAAGCGTGAAGATCCTGACGGTGAATATCTACAAGGTGTTGATTTAAATTGTCTTAAAAATGTGTTTTTGGCGGGGGAGCGTTGCGATCCCGACACTTTAGTTTGGGCACACACTAAATTCGCTAAACCTGTTATTGATCACTGGTGGCAAACCGAAACGGGCTGGCCTGTCGCAGCAAACTTGATGGGTACAGCACCGGTTACCATTAAACCAGGTTCGCCAGCTTTACCTGTACCGGGTTATGCGGTTGAAGTGCTGGACGAATTAGGTGAGCAAGTTGCGGTCAATACTTCAGGTAATGTGGTTATTAAATTGCCTCTACCGCCGGGAACCTTAACGACACTGTGGCAAAATGATCAACGCTATCAAGATAGTTACTTGTCTATGTATCCAGGTTATTACTTAACTGGCGATGCGGGTTATACCGATGAAGACGGCTATCTCTACATTATGAGTCGTATTGATGACATCATAAATGTGGCGGGGCACAGGTTATCGACCGGACGTTTTGAAGAAGTCTTGTGTCAACATCCTGATGTGGCCGAAGCGGCTGTGATTGGTGTGGATGATCAGCTTAAAGGTCAGGTGCCTTTAGGATTAGTGGTGCTGAAAAAGGGCGTGACGATCAGTGATGAAGAGCGGCATAAACAGCTTATTACCTTAGTTCGTCAAGAGATTGGTCCCGTCGCCTCCTTTAGGTTAGTGAGTGCCATTCAAAAATTACCTAAAACGCGCTCTGGTAAAATTTTACGCGGTACTATGCGAAAAATTGCCGATAATCAGCAATATACTGCACCTGCGACCATAGAAGATCCACAAACCTTAGAGTTAGTGCGTACCGCGCTCACTCGCATGGGTTATGCCGATGCCTTAGTGTAAGAAATATAGAGCGTAAAGGCTTTTATAGAAAGAGTGTAAAGGTCTTATAGAGAGTTGAAATATCAAGGCGATAGTAAACTGACCAAGTTTGCTATCGCCTTTTTGCGCATGGCATTTCTTATTTCGGCAAAATCAAAGATTGAAATTTTCACCTCAAATTTGCTAGTCTTGCAGGCTCATCACGTACAGCTATATCACCTACAGTTTTACTGTAATCAAATGGCTTAGGGACGACCCTAAATACGCCTAATCTAATATGGGGACGACCCCTTTATGGGAGTTCACTATGAGTTGGTTCTTATTAGTTCTTGCGGGTTTATTTGAAATTGGTTGGGCTATAGGGCTTAAATATACCGACGGTTTTACGCGTTTGTGGCCAAGTATCTTTACAATAGCGTCGATGGCAGTGAGTGTGTTGCTACTAGGACTCGCGGTTAAGCAGCTACCTATCGGTACGGCTTACGGCGTGTGGGTCGGTATTGGCGCTATGGGCACCGCAATTGCGGGAATTATCCTCTTAGGAGAAGGCGTTAGCTTACTTAAAATCGCCAGTTTGATATTGATATTACTGGGTGTTTTAGGGCTTAAACTTGCCCATTAATTGACGGTTCTATTAGGGCGTGTTGACGTTTCGAGATTAAATTTTGTTCGCTCTGGCAAGCTCGTGATCACGAAACGAGGAGTGACGTGTAGTTATTCTACTCAAATGACGAGTGACAAAGAGCAAGAGCTTGCCAGACGAACCCTTCGGGCAGCGTTTGGCTGGCGTTTCTGCTGCGTTATCGCCCGTTTATGTAGAATAACTACACTGCTCGGGCTTTGCCTTGCATAAAAGCCAGCCAACTCGCTGCAAAAACAACCCTGAAACGTCAACACGCCCTAGATAAAATGAGACCTAAACGATTGGTACTTTCGGCACAATCGAAATTGCCAATCGTATGTCTCTGGTAATTAAGTTACAAAGATCGGTATAATTACCCCTCAAAATTGGTTAGCTCTAACCTCTGTGACCCGTGGGAATAATATAATGCAAAACCACAGCAATCTTAATGATATCGGCGTAATTGGCCTTGGTGTTATGGGTAAAAACCTTGCGCTAAACATCGCAGATAACCAATATCACGTCAGCGCGTTTGACCTCGATCCTGTTAAAGTTAATGGTGTAATACAGCAAGAAAAACAGGAACGTGCTGGACTCGAGTCTCGCATTCTTGGCTGTGCTAATCTTACCGAAATGTTAGCCAGTCTCACAAAACCCCGTATTTTTGTGCTTTCTGTTCCCGCGGGTGCACCCGTCGATGGTGTCTGTAGTGCTTTGATTTCTGCCGGAATTGAGTCCGATGATATTGTGATCGATACTGGTAACAGCCTATGGACTGACACTGTTGAGCGTGAAGCGCGCTACAAAGGTCAGTTTGTATTTTTCAGCTCTGCAGTTTCGGGCGGTGAAGTCGGTGCGCGTTTCGGTCCATCACTTATGCCAAGCGGCGATATCGATGCATGGCATCACGTGGCACCTATTTGGAAAGCGATTGCCGCTAAGGTTGATGCCAAAACTGGGCTACCTATCGAACGCTTCGAGCCGGGTAATCCCGTGACAGAAGGCGAGCCATGCACGACTTATATTGGTCCTGCGGGTTCTGGCCATTATGTGAAGATGGTGCATAACGGTATTGAATACGCTGACATGCAGTTGATTTGCGAAGCCTATCAAATGCTGCATGACGGTTTAGGCATGAGCGCTGCAGAAGTGGGCGATGTGTTTGAACGCTGGAACAAAGGTAGTTTAAACAGCTATTTGATGGGGATCAGTGCCGAAGTCTTAAAACAAGCCGATCCATTAACGGGTAAACCGCTGGTGGAAATGATCTTAGATAAAGCGGGCCAAAAAGGCACAGGTTTGTGGACGGCCGTGAGCAGTTTACAAATTGGTTGCCCTGCACCGACGATTGCTGAAGCTGTGTATGCGCGCGCCGTAAGTACCCAAAAATCCTTACGTCTACAACTTAGCCAGAAATTGGCTGGGCCAAATGCACCTGTTATCGATGACGCACAAAAAGCACTGTTGATCGAAGCCCTTGAAAGCGCGTTATATTGCGCGAAAGTGTGTTGTTACGCCCAAGGCTTCCAGTTGATGGCGATGACGGCTCATGAACAAAAATGGCAGTTAGACTTTGCTGAAATTGCAAAAATTTGGCGTGCGGGTTGTATTATTCGCGCGACTTTCTTGCAATCAATCACTCAAGCCTATGAAGACAAATCTGATCTTAGCAATCTGTTGATGGCGGACAGTTTTGCGTCTGCCTTGTCTGAAAAGCAAGGCCTATGGCGTACCGCAGTCGCGACAGCGGTGATGCAAGGCATTCCAGCACCTTGTATTAGCTCGGCTCTGGCGTATTACGACAGTTACCGCTGCGAAACATTACCGGCGAACTTACTCCAAGGTCAGCGTGACTTTTTCGGCTCTCATACCTTTGAGCGTATCGATACGCCTGCTGGCGAGAAATACCACTTAGATTGGAGCGCCAAAGAGCGCACCTTAGCTAAGGTTTAGTCTAAGGTTCTGCCCGCTAACAAAATGAAAAACGCCCTTATCAAGGGGCGTTTTTTTTATGGTCGATGATTTTATAACGGTTTATGACTTTTTGACTTCAATTCATTTTAAGTCACTAAGTTAAATCTTAAGCTTGAATTCCTAAGTATTCAGCTCAGATGAAAAGGCGATCAGCTTTTGCCAGAGTGCTTGGGCGACAGGGCCTAAAGGTGAGTGGGGTTTTCGCATCACATAGTAATCGAGTTGAATGTTGTTTTGTCTTTCGCGTAGATCCAATGCAATCAATGCGCCTTGTTTGAGTGAATCTTCAATCATATAGTGCGGCAGCTTGCCCCAGCCCATACCACTTTGAATAAGCATTTTCTTGGTATAAAAATCATTAACATACCAACGTCGTTGCCCCGCCTGTACCCCAAACTCAATATTCGCAGTGCCTGAGCCCGTATCTTGGATCACGATTTGGTATTCATTAACGAGCTCTCGTGCGTAGGTCAGTGTCGGATGACGCTCAAGCATGCGCGGCGCGGCAACATCGAGAAGGCTACCGGAAAATAAATAGGCTAATTCTAAATGGCTCGAACGTATGGGTTCTATTCCGCCTGCGGAGATGATGATTTCGGCTTTATCTTGATTCAGCGCTTCGAGCGCACCAGTTAAAAACTCTTGTTTGAGAATAATTTGGGTATAGGGAAACTCATTTTGAGTCAGCTCTAAAATCGGCAAAATTCGAGCGAGATTAAAGGAGGCTTCAAAAGCTAAGGTGATGCTTGCTTCGTTACCTTTGGCTAAATGCTTCGCTACTTGCTTCATTTCTTGCGCTTCATTCAGTACCCGCAGGGTATGTTGCAGCAGTTTTCGACCTTGCTCAGTGATGGCGAGTCGATAACCTTCGCGATTAAACAGGATAAGATCGAGTTGGGATTCTAACTGTTTGATACTTTGGCTAATGGCGGGTTGGGTTTTATGTAACTTGTCACTGGCAGCTTTGAGTGAGCCCGCCTCAGCTACGGTTTTAAACATCAGCAGTTGGTCTAAGGTCACAAGGATTGCTCGCAAGTTATAAATTATTAGTTTATGAGATATTAGATTTTATTCCATATTTATTTATCTTTTATCGGCTCATAATCGATTCCATTCTCACTCGTCGTCTGCGAATTTATACCCAAGACTGACGGCAATATCACGTTTAATGGGGTGTGTGCGATGCGATTTTCAAACTTATGTGATACCAAGGGTTCAAGTATCAATGGCTTAGAGGTTGATACACAGAAGTTATTCCTTTGTGCCAATACACTCAATCGCGCCGCTGCAACCGTCACATTGGCGATGAGCATAGTGTTTTTCATCTCGGGATTTGCCAAGTTATTTGGCATGTCTATGTTCCATGTTCCGTTCACATTAATGAATCTTCCCACCGGATTTGGCTATTTTATTGGTTTGATGGAAGTGATTGGCGCCCTTGGATTGTGCCTACGTGACTACCGAGTGCTATCGGCGAGCGGTTTACTGGCGATTATGCTGGGGGCGATTTATTTCCACTTTAACTATGAAGCGCCGATTAATGCACTGCCGGCATTGAGCTTATCGGCAGGACTCTTTCTGATTATTAAACTCGATGAAATTGTTGAGCGTTTAGTGCGATTTCAGCGGCAGTTGGTGCAGAGTCGTTCCGCATTTTAAGCGTGCATTGAAGTGTTATGTAGAACCGTGAGTTAAGTGAGAAATGCTGAGTTTAAAGCCAGTAGTACAGATATAAGTTAATCAACACGAGAGGATTATGATGCAAGTTAACGCGAGTCGTATGCCTGTGCTATTTGTGCCCCATGGTGGTGGCCCTATGCCTTTGCTCAATGATGTTAATCATAGGGAGTTGCGTGCATTTTTAACTTCAGTAACAGCGCCAATGCCAACTCCGAAGGCGATTGTGTTGATCACTGCCCATTGGGAAGAATCTGTGGTGACTTTGTCGAGTAGCCCAAAGCCAAGTATTTTGTATGATTACTATGGATTTCCACCTGAGGCTTATCAGCTGACATATCCTGCACCCGGTGAGCCAGAATTAGCCGCACAGATTGCGAATATGCTATCGGATAAGGGCATCGCCGCCCGCTTAGATAGCGAACGCGCATTTGATCACGGTACTTTTGTACCACTTAAGTTGATGTATCCTGAGGCGAATATTCCCGTGGTGCAGATGTCGTTAGTCCACAGCCTCGATCCTAAAATCCATATAGCGATTGGGGAGGCTTTAGCGCCGCTGCGGGACCAAGGGGTGTTGATCGTGGGGTCTGGCATGTCGTTTCACAATATGCGGGCATTTTTCTCAAGCGATCTCACAGTGCAAAGCCGCAGTGCAGAATTTGATCATTGGTTGACGCAAACTTTAACGGCAAGTGTTAGTTTTGCCGAGGTAAAAACAGCGTTAATTCATTGGCAATCAGCCCCTGAAGCGCGTTTTAGTCATCCGCGGGAAGAACATTTATTACCGCTACATGTGTGTTTTGGTGCAGGCCATCATGGTTCATCCCATGCCGAACGTAACTTTAATGGTATTTTGTTAAACACGCTGATCTCTGGTTATATCTGGCAATAAATGGGGTAGGATTTCCCTCGTCGATAATCAGCCAAATTAAAGTCGTGCTGCGGCCAATAAAAAAGGTTCGTATCTATCGAAGATATGAACCTTTTTTATTCAGGATCGCCTGTCCTAGCTTAATGGTTTTACCCTCATGCGGTAAAAACTAAACCCACGCTAAACAAGGTACTGAAAATCATGGTTAACTTAGCTGTACGGCCGAGTAACGGATTTAAGGCTTCACCAGAAACGGCATAAAAATCGCTACTGAGTTTGCGGGCAATAAGCAGAGATAATCCCGCAAGTAGTACTGGTAAACCGGGTAGAATACCGAATAAAAAGCCAGCGATGACTAGACCAAAGGGCAAATAGATTAAGGCTTGATAAAGCACTTTTGCCTGAGCTTCGCCGATACGTACTGCTAGAGTATGCTTGCCAGCTTGGGTGTCGGTACGGATGTCGCGAGTGTTATTCACCAACATAATCGCAGCGTTAAATAAGCCAATCGCACAACCTAATAACCAAGCATTAACAGTCGTATCGCCCGCCTGCAGATAATAACTTCCCACCACTGCCACTAACCCAAAAAAGACAAATGCCGCTACTTCACCGAGCCCATGGGAGGCGAGGGGATAGGGGCCACCACTGTAGCCAAGAGCACCTAAAATAGCGGCTGCGGCGAGAATGGCGATGGGCCAGCCTCCGTGCCAAATCAGATATGATCCCACGGCAAGCGCCATTAAGAGACCAAATATCATGGCATTGCGAACGCTTGTTGGTGAAATTAAACCACTTTGAGTCACGCGAACGGGCCCTAAGCGCTCGTCTGTATCTATGCCGTTTTTAAAATCAAAATAGTCGTTAGCGAGGTTGACGGCGATTTGTAATAAGACAGCACACAACATTGAAGTGGCAGCGATTAACCAGCTGTAACTCTCAAGATGCAGGGCGAGAATGTTGCCTATCAGTAGGGGACCTATGGCCGCGGGTAGCGTACGGGGTCTTATTGCTAAAATCCAAGGATTCATGGCGTCCAGTCGTTATTGGTAAATGGAAATGGTACCGAGCAAGGGCTCAATTAGCGCATAGCATAACAAGATTTAACACGAAAGTGAGCACTATCTAATAAACGCATTTAACAGAGTTTGAATTGGCGCACATATGTTCACTGATGCAGGATGAGATTTGTCGTTAAGTTCAAAGAAAATCAAAAAAGTCTGTGTTTCCATAGTTAATGTTGATGGAGGCTTTGTGCTGTCCATGACATAGGCGTAACGCTAAATACTCTGTTTAGTAGATAGCATAGGCGGTTGTTACCCTATGCTCGTTATTTTTTGCCGCTACAACAATGCCGATAAGGACATATTTGGATGCGTTTTGACAATAAGGTGGCATTAGTCACTGGGGCTGCGGCTGGGTTAGGTCGAGCGTATGCCATCATGTTGGCTGAACGGGGGGCAAAAGTGATACTCGTCGACCAGCCGTTATCGTCCTATGAGTCAATTTCCACCGACGGCGCTCAGACGAGCCAAGCTAACTTAGAATTAATGCAGACCTATTGCAGCATTATTAAACTTGGTGGAGATTGCATTTATTTTGTGCTTGATGTGAGTCAGCGAAATGAAGTGAATAGCATGATCGAAGAGGTGATCCTACGCTGGCATCGCATTGATATCTTGATTAATAACGCGGGCGTTTATGGTGCTTGTCCCTTTGAGCACATTAAACTTGAGCAGTGGCAACGGCAATTGGATGTCGATCTCAATGGCAGCTTTTATCTCACTCAAGCTGTTTGGCCTTATATGCAACAACAGCATTTTGGCCGGATAATGATGACAACGGGAGCCTCGGCCTTGTTCGGTGACTTGCATCAAGTTGGTTTTAGTGCGAGCAAGATGGCGCTGGTCGGCATGGTGAATAGCTTATCATTAGAAGGTGAAATCCATAATATTCGAGTCAATAGTTTATGCCCTCAGGCCGTAACCGCGATGACGGCCAAACATTTAGCGAGTGCGATTCAGCCGCTATTTTCCTTTGAATCATTAACGGCTACTACGGCTTTCTTGGTGAGTGAACAGGCGCCAAATGGTCAACATCTACTCGCCGGAGCGGGCAGTGTTAGCCACGGCATGTTTGTCGAGTTTCAGCCTATGTATTTTAATGAAGGTCTTTTTACGCCAGATAACCTCGCGCAGCAGTGGCCACAGTTACACCAATCCTTCCCCGTGACTTTGCACTCCTGTGGAGAGGATAAGGTTTTGTCTTGGTCTAAGTTAAGTGCGCTAGAACATCACATTAAAATCGATTGATTCATCATGCTTGTATTTGAACTAAGCCTGCATCTATAGCGATTTAAATGCAGTAAATGGCCGTAGATGCTAACCACAATAAATAACATAGACACTCCAGCGTGCCTCGTTTAATTCCTCACCGTTGGAGTGATGATTTGATTGTGAATCATCGATAGAAGACTGGTCAGCTTAAGGCTAACTGAGTTACCCTTTAAGATTAATTGCTAATTACGCAGTAGGATCCCATGAGTCAGGTATTAGACGATCTTTTATCATTACTTTCCCTTGAGCAAATTGAAATTGGCCTCTTTCGTGGTCAAAGCCAAGATCTGGGTTTTGGGCATGTGTTTGGTGGTCAAGTGATGGGCCAAGCACTGAGCGCCGCAAAACAGACTGTAGCTGCTGAGCGTAAGATCCATTCATTACATTCTTACTTTTTACGTGCAGGTGACGAGAAGTTGCCGATTGTTTATGAAGTAGAAAATATGCGTGATGGCGGTAGTTTTAGCGCTCGTCGGGTTAGTGCTATTCAAAAAGGTCGCCCCATTTTTCATATGACCTGCTCCTTCCAAGAACCTGAGGAAGGCTTTAATCATCAAGCTATTATGCCGCAAGTGCCCGGACCTGAAGGTTTGTTGAATCAGCAGGAATTGGCGCTGACGATGCGGGATAAAGTACCGCCGAGCATACTTGAAAAGTTTATGGCCGATGCGCCAATTGAGATGCGATTGGTCAATCCACTGCACCCTTTTGCGCCTAAAGAAACCGAGCCGTACCGTTATGTTTGGATGAGGGCTAATGGTCCTATGCCAAATGATGCCCATATCCATGAATATTTACTCGCTTATGCCTCAGACTTTAACTTTTTAGTCACGGCAGCTCAGCCCCACGGTGTATCCTTCTTAAGTCCTGGGGTACGAATGGCGACGATCGACCATGCGATGTGGTTCCACCGTCCGATTAATATGGGAGAGTGGTTGCTTTACAGTATCGATAGCCCTAATGCTAGCGGTGGCAGAGGTTACGTCAGAGGGCAGTTTTTCAATCAACAAGGCGAGTTAGTGGCTTCTTCTACCCAAGAAGGCCTGATACGCATGGTAAAAGGACGTTAGTATGTATCTGAAAATAAAATCGTTTATATTGTTCTCTCTCATGGCTGTCTTGCTCAATGGCTGCGTGACTGTAACACCTGATCAACCGATTATCATCAATGGCGCAGCTGGCTATCTAGAGAAGATCCCATTACCTCAAGGCTGCCAAATCATTATTGCCATTATTGATTTGAATACTCCAGGTGTCATCGTCGCACAAAAAACCTTCAATATCGCCAGAGCACCTGTGCCATTTAAATTTACATTGCCCGCTAAATCGATCGATAAAAGTATCCAATATGGCGTAGTGGCGATGATTAAGTTTCAAGACCAAGTGATCTTCCAAACCTATGACAGGTTCCCAGTTATCAATAATGATAAGTTCACGACAGAAGTGTTAATGAAGGCGGTGATGGCTAATTAACCACTGGCCACAACTGCAATAATATTTTTCTTATATTGATGAAGATTTAGCCCTTTCAATTCGATATTGAAAGGGCTTTTTTGTGGTCAATAATCCGCTTGCTATGCTGTAAATGTGAGATTAAGTATTAACTTGCTCTATACAGGATTAAGAATATTAATGCATAAGTTAGTTAATTTTTATAAGGGGTATCATTTTGTAAAATATCATACAAATACAATATGTATATATTTTGTTAAATTAATGATGTGATTTTTGTTGTTTATTGTTTCGTAAAAGATCTTTTGCATTTATTTTGTAACTAATGATATTTATAAAAAAGAATATTTATTTACGGGTATTCATTCTGTTTAACCTAAGAGTATTTTTGAGCTGACACTTAAAGGTTAAATTTAAATATATGATTTAATGTTTATTATTTGTTTTTATCGATTTTTATACTACGACTTATCGTTGGGACATAAAACAGTCTGATAAAGGTTATATGGATTTATTTTAACAAGGTATGAGGTTGTTCATCATTTACTGAATTGCGTTCTGTTAACTTACTGTTTTAATTTGTATCATCACGTGTTACAAATTATCGCGATAAAACTCAGTGATCATCATCACAGTAAATTGAATGGTTATTCATAAAAAATGTCAGTTACGGGTGATGTTTTTGGTTGCCGCAGCGTTTTCATGCCACCGAAACCTGAGTTTTATAAATCATACAACTTATAAGAATTAGGGAAGTCACAATGAAAACTAAAATAGCATTAGCAGTGTCTATGGCACTGTTATCGTCGGCGGCAAATGCACAAACCGTATTATCACCTACGGGTGAAACCTTGCAGTTAGATATTCAAAGTGAATTACAAGTCACTTCATTACGCGGTAACGCTGCCGGAGCTGAGGTTAAGTTTGTACCTGAAGCAGATTTAGGTGAGGGTGAATATACTTATATCGTCCGTTTACGTGATAGTTCGGTTGCTAATTACCAAGGAACTATTCCAGGATTAAAAGCGACTAGTTCACAAAGAGTGCAGGTAAACGGTACTTCAAAAGTTGCTGTGAACGGTAAACTTGATGCTTCTAAAGCTGAAGTCAAAAGTTATGTTAGTTATTTGAAAGTAAAACAGAACCGATTTTTAGCTAACGCGAGTGCGGCTATTGGCACCAATCTGCAACCATTAACGACATATCAGTATGCGTTAAACGGTATGGCGGTTCGCATGACTCAAGCTCAAGCGAAGAAAATGGCTGAGTTACCTGAGGTTGCGTTTGTTGAGCGCGAGCGCATGGAGCAAATGGAAACCGACGTCAGTCAAGCGCTTATCGGTTCTCCTAATGTATGGGATGGCAGCGCCACTGGCACTAAAGCGATGGGGGAAGGCGTGATCGTCGGTATTATCGACTCAGGTATTAACTCAGATCATGCTTCATTCGCTGATGTTGGCCAAGATGGCTATGACCACACAAACCCATTAGGTCAAGGCATCTATATTGGTGATTGTAAAACTGATTTCGCGAGCATGTGTAATGACAAGTTGATTGGAGTTCGCAGTTACTCTGAGATAACAAATAACTACGACGATGCAAAAGTGTTTGGTGACACCCCTCCAGCTAAAAATGGTGAGGATTACGGTGGGCATGGTACTCACGTTGCGAGTACCGCAGCAGGTAACATCCTAGTGAATGTGCCTTATGTGCAAGGTGAAACAGGTAAGTTAGAAAGCGATGGCATTGCGACAGGCCTTGAATTTAAACAAATCTCAGGTGTTGCACCACATGCAAACATCATAGCTTATCAAATTTGTAATCCGGGTAATGCGGGCGACACTTATTCAGGGTGTCCAAGTGCACCGATTTTAAAAGCCTTAGATGATGCGATTAAAGATGGCGTCGATGTGCTTAACTTTTCTATCAGTGGCGGTGGAAACCCGTGGAATAGTGCGACGGAACAAGGCTTTTTAGCCGCGCGTAATGCGGGGATTTTTGCTGCAGTGGCTGCGGGTAACACACGTGCCGCGACAAACACGAGCCCTGCGATTAATCAAACACCTTACTCTACGCCTAAAAATGCACCTTGGTATACTTCGGTAGCTAACTCGACTCATAACCGTGACATAGTACGCGCCGTGGAATTTAATGGTAAAAACTATCATTACACTGCTGGTTCTGGTCCGGTTCAAACTGAAGTGCTCAAAGGTGTTCCCCTTTATGCTGGCGCAATTGATGCGACCAATTTTGAAGCCTGTAAACCGTTCCCAGCAGATGCCTTTAAAGACAAGATCGCCGTTTTAAGACGCGGTGTTTGCTCATTCGATATCAAAGTGGCCGCAGCAATGGAAGCTGGCGCTAAGGGTGTGATTGTTTTCAATAGAGATGGTGAAAATAATGCGCGTCTGACTATGTCGGGGCTGGATAAATTGAATATTCCAGCGGTATTTATTGGTGATATTGATGGCTTAGAATTGATTGCTGCTATGGCGGCAAATCCTGCTCTTGAAATCACGCTGTCTCCAACCCCTAAAGTTGCCAGTAAAGAAGCGGATGTTTTATCTACCAGTTCATTGATTGGACCTAATCTGACTAACGATGTACTCGTACCCTATGTTGCTGCACCGGGCAGTGACATCTACGCTGCTTATTCCGACCAACAGTTTGGCCATGATGAAACAGGTACAGATCCTGCCGATTTCACTTTGATGTCAGGTACTTCAATGGCGAGTCCTCACGTTGCCGGTGCTGGTGCGTTACTTAAATCGCTACATAAGGATTGGACGCCAGACAACATTCGTTCTGCGCTAATGATGACGTCAACGACAGCCCAAGCCATGAAAAAAGCCGATGGTAAAACCGTTGCTGATCCGTTTGACGTAGGAGCCGGTCGTATTCGTGTTGATTTAGCGGCAAAAACGGGCTTAGTGATGGATGAAAGTGCCTTAAACTACGAGATTGCTAATCCTTCGACAGGTGGCGATCCACGTAAGCTAAACATTCCAAGCATGGCTGATTCACGTTGTATCGATACTTGTACTTGGACACGTACTGTTACTGCAACGGCTGATGGTAGCTGGACTGCAAAAGGCGTTTCCGCAACGGATAAATTCGCGTTAACTGTGACGCCAGAAAGCTTTAATCTCAAAAAAGGTGAAAGCCAAACGATTACAGTGACTGCGGATGTGACTGACGTCGGTGCAAGTTGGGGCTTTGGTAACTTAGTATTAACGTCCGATACTTTCCCAACGGCTAATATGCCGATCGTAGCTAAGATAGCTAAACGCGATTTACCTGCTTTGGTTAATGTTTCAGCCTCACGTGATGCAGATGAACGTAATTTGGCGCACTTGAAAGCGATTGATCTACCCGGTGTTGCGGCGACAGTGACTGCACTTAAATTAAGCGCTACTTATGAATCAAGTGTGAAACAGGATTCAAATACCGATAGTGCATTTGATGATTTGGCCGATGGCGTAAAAGTATTTAGCTTTAATGTTGAAGATAAAGCTTTATATTTCAATGCATCAATCGGTAATACAACCTCTCCTGACTTAGACATGTTTGTGATACTCGATAAGAAAGACGGTAGCAAGCTTTCTATCGCGGCATCTTCTGCGTTTGGCGGTTCAAAGGAAAGTGTATCCATTAAGAACCCAGTGAAGGGTGAGTATATTGTCGTTGTACAAAACTATCAGGCATCTGCAGCCGATGCGGATGATGCCTTTAGTTTGAAACAAGTAACCTTATATGATGAAGCGGGTGATAACTTAACTGCAAATCTTACGGGTGATCATAAAGATTTCAATGTCAACTTAGCATGGAAACAAGCGATGCTAGTGGGAGATGCTGGCATAGCTATGCTGACGCTGACCACCACTGATGACAAAGTCGCACCTGTTAAAATTCCGGTCGTATTTGAGCGCGTTAGTGATGACGTATTACCTCCTCTAGGCAGTACTGTTTCTGGTGAATTAACACCTGGCACCGCTAAAGTGATGAAGACACGTATTGAAGCGAACAAAACGCAAGAAACCCGTGTTTACACCCTAGAGGCGTTATTACCTGAAGGTCATGAAGTGGCTAATATTAGCCATCAAGGTGCGCAAGTGGGCAATAAGATCACTTGGACTATCGAAATGGCCTCTGCTGCTGCGGCATTAGATGTCACATTTGACTTAGTGCCACGTAAGGCGAGTCAAGGCAACATAGTGGCATTGACCAACAAAGTGAATAACGACTCGGCTGAAATCTTGAAGCAGGAGTATCAATTTGATGTTCCAGAAGTGGCGCCAGTCGCTGTGATTGAAGCTCCTGCCACTGTCCAAGAAGGTAAACCTTTGTTCATCGATGCGAGCAAGTCGTCGGATGCCAACAATGATCCTTTGACCTACAAATGGACTCAGTTAGGGGGCACCAGCTTTAACTTTGACGCTAATGCGGCCAAGCTTAATCTCGTTGCACCAAACGTGAGTGGCTCTGCTCAGACTGTTTCATTCCAACTGACAGTATCTGATAACCACGGCAATAAAGATTCAAGTGTTGTGTCTGTATCTGTGACTGAAACACCAGCCAAGAAAGATGATGGTGGTGCCTTAGGTTGGTTAAGCTTGTTGTTGCTACCTTTTGCTTTTGGTCGTCGTAAACAAGGCTAAACCCTCAGAGTAAAATCGGAAGGTTTAATGGTAAGAGAGAAGGGCTGATATTGATATCAGCCCTTTTTGTATTTGCTGGTTTGTGTTAGCGATTTGACATTAAAAAATCGACAAATGCGCGGTCTGCTTGGCTGACGGGGCGCTGCTTTTTCCATGCAATATGGAGGTTTAAAAATACCGGTGGATCGAAGGGTTTGGCTAAAATGTCATCTTTTGAGCTTATCGCCATCTCAAGTACACTGGTGATCCCAAATCCTTGGGAAACAATCTGTTTAATCAGATTAATCAAATTGGTCTCGAAGGCAATATTGGGCTTTTTGCCTAATTCTTTGGCTTGAGAGAGTATCCACTCTCGGTGGAAATAACCTGTTTTGAACATCACTAATTCATGGTCGAAAAAGTCATGTAGACTCACAGCGCTATGTTCCGCTAAAGGGTGTTCGGCACCCATGGCGATCACCATTTGCTCACGGATCAACAGCTGACTATCAAATTCGGGCTGTAGGTCTTGGGCGGTAATGATCGCAATATCCACTTCTTCCTGTTGCAACATGCGCAGTGCATCCCGTGTCCCGCCTTCAAACAGTGATAGTTTCAATTCGGGGTATTTATGCCGAAAAGCCATTAAGCGCGAGGGGAGATAGAAAGAACCCAGCATGCCCGGCACGGCAATGCGGACCTCTCCCGAGGTGAGATTGGCCATGGCGCGGATTTGCGCTTCGGCCTGTTTAACCTGTTTCAGGATCAAAGTGGCATGTTGATGCAGGACTAAACCTTCGGCCGTGAGTGTGAGCAGTTTATCATTCTTGTTGCTCGTACGATTGACTAAGGTGACGCCGAGTGCGACCTCTAAGCGCTTGATACTTTGGCTTAACGCGGGCTGAGCCATATTCAGTTTCTTGGCTGCGGCGGTAAAGCTGCCGGTATTGGCAAGGGCATCTAAATGTTTGAGTTGGCGAATATCCATTAATCGGGCTCGTACTATTTTATCAGTGGCAAGAAGTGTACTTTTGGTGCGCTATTTCTATAACAAAAATCAATGATTACGATAGATATTATCTATTATTGTTATGTTATGCCCAGTGATAATCTTTGTCTATCCTATGAGTGATACTTGGTTGAGGCTCCCGTGCAAGCCGTATTAGATACTATGATTGACAATAAACAGCGTGACACCCGATTGATGTGGGCGCTCTGCGTCGCTTCAGTGGTGGTCTATATCAACTTGTATTTAATGCAAGGCATGTTGCCGCTGATTGCGGAACATTTTGCGGTATCAGGCTCTAAAGCGACGTTAATCCTGTCGGTAACCAGTTTTTCCTTAGCCTTTTCATTGCTCTTGTATGCGGTACTGTCAGATCGTATCGGTCGACACACTCCAATCATTGTCAGCTTGTGGTTATTGGCATTGTCTAACTTACTATTAATCTGGGCGCCGGATTTTAATGGATTAGTGCTAGTACGATTGCTACAAGGTGCATTACTCGCTGCCGTACCTGCGATTGCCATGGCGTACTTTAAGGAGCAATTATCACCAAGCACTATGCTGAAAGCCGCAGGCATTTATATTATGGCGAACAGTATTGGCGGGATTGTTGGACGTCTGCTCGGTGGTTTAATGTCGCAGTTTTTATCTTGGCAAGAATCTATGTGGTTGCTGTTTCTAGTGACGTTAGCGGGGGTGGCTTTAGTGAACTATTTGCTGCCTTCACTTGCCGATGCGCAGTCGATGTCACCCAGTAACACTGAGCCTTCCTTATCAAAACGCGCCCGTTTAGCGCAAGATCTTCATGGCTTTAGTCATCATCTGACCGATGCGCAAATGCGTTTGGTCTACGCGATTGGCGGCTTGACCTTTATGATGATGGTGAATCAATTTAGCTTTATTCAACTGCATTTGATGGCTCCACCCTATGAATGGAGTCGTTTCCAAGCCACCTTGATTTTTCTGTGTTATTCCAGCGGGACTATTGCGTCGTATTTCACTGCGAAATGGCTCGCCAAATTTGGTCAACATAAATTATATCAATGGTCTTGGTGCGTGATGTTGCTCGGCAGTTTACTGACCCTGTTTGATACCACTTTGACCATTAGCTTAGGTTTTTTAATGACCGCCTGTGGGTTCTTCCTTACCCACAGTTGCTGTAATTCCTTTGTTGCAATGCGGGCCAGTCGTGATCGAGCTAAGGCGACGTCACTCTATTTATGTTGTTATTACTTAGGTGCTGCGATTGGCGGCCCTTATTTGATGATGTTTTGGCATGAGGCGCAGTGGCGCGGTGTGGTGATGGGATCGTTAACCTTATTAGCCTTGATTGCCTTAGCAATCACCCGTTTGCATTACCATCAAACTCATGTCAAACGGGCGTTGGTCTAAAGCTTAAATATGCCCTTTAGTCATCGGAATTAATGTATTGTTTGCGGTCTAAATCGTATTTACGCATTTTGTCGTAGAGGGTTTTGCGGGGCAGTTCTAGCTGCTCCATGGTCTGCTTAATACTGCCCTTGTTGTGGCTAAGTGCTTCTTCAATCAGTACCCGTTCAAAAAACTCTACCCTTTGTAGCAGGGACATACTCGAGTGCAGGCTTGGAGTATTGCCTAACGTGCCAGCAAAGGCGGCTTCTCCGCCCAGTAGCACAAAGCGTTCAGCGAGATTACGTAACTCACGCACATTGCCTGGCCAGTCGTGGGAAGTAAGTATCGCGTTTTGCTCCGCATTTAAGGCGATAAGCGCTTTGTGATAGCGTGCCGATGCGACGCGGGCAAAGTGTAAAAAGAGTAACGGAATATCTTCACGGCGATCTCTCAAGGGAGGGATGGGCACAGTCACCAGATTTAAGCGATACAACAAGTCTTGGCGGAATTCCCCAGTGTCACACAGGCTCTTTAAATCTACTTTAGTGGCGGCGATTACCCGTATATCAAGGCTGATGCTTTTATTTGACCCTAAGCGTTCAACCTTACGGTCTTCAAGTACCCGCAGCAGTTTTACTTGCAGCGACAGTGGCGTACTTTCAATTTCATCTAAAAATAATGTACCGCCGTTGGCGTATTCAAACTTACCAATGCGCATCTTATCGACGCCAGTAAAGGCCCCCGCTTCGGCGCCAAAGAGCTCACTTTCAATCAGGTTTTCGGGGATTGCACCACAGTTGATGGCGACAAAGTTGGCTTGGCTGCGGCTGCTGTGGTCGTGTAAATAGCGGGCGACAAGTTCTTTACCTGTACCGGTTTCGCCTTCAATTAACACATCCGCAGGCGTATCTATCACTTGCGTTATGATGTGGCGCATACGGTTGATGCCGACACTGTTGCCCAAAATACGAGGGCCCGGTACGCTTTGGCTTTCGAGATCCTTTTTAAGCTTGCGGTTCTCTAAGGTCAGACTGCGTTTTTCTAAGGCGCGTTTAACTACATCGAGTATATGTTCGTTATTAAAGGGTTTTTCGAGGAAGTCGTAGGCGCCTTGTTTTAACGCATTGACTGCCATGGCTATATCACCAAAACCAGTGAGTAGCACGACGGGGAGATCGGGATCTTGCAGACGGATTTGTTGCATTAAGCTGATGCCGTCTAATTGTGGCATGTTGACATCCGATATCACCATTCCCGCCCAATCTTTATGCAGCAACTTAGCGATACCTTTGGGTTCTGTGGTGGCGAGCGCCTTAATGCCCTCCAGTTCAAATAGTTGAACGAGAACTGTGCCTATGTGCGGCTCATCGTCGATGATGAGAACAGAATAATCTTGAATTGAATTGGGCACACTCATAAAACTAACGTTCCTCGAGCAAGTAAATAGGTAAAATAATCTGGAAAATAGCGCCACCCTCTTCGGCATTGGCAACGTTAATTTGGCCTTGCATGGATTCGATAATACGTTGTGAAATCGATAAGCCTAGCCCCAGTCCGTGCCGTTCGTTGGTGGTAAAGTAGGGTTCGAAGATTTTCTCCATTTGGCTTTCACGTACACCCGGGCCTGAATCTTGGATACTGATGCAAAACTTATCCTCACTGGTCACGCGGATAATCAATTGGCGTTTAACCGATTGTTGCATAGCGACAATGGCGTTGCTCATAATGTTGACAAACACTTGTTGTAATCTAACCTTATCGCCCCAAACCTGATAGTTGCCGTTGGGTAATTGCACATCGAGTTCAACACCCTGTTTATCAATTGCAGGTTGAACTATGGTCAGGGCTTGCTTGATACAGCGGCCAATATCGGTTGCGCTATCAGCGCCTTGGCTCTTGCGGGTAAAGCTTTTAAATTGCCCAACAATATCGGCTAATCTGTCGGTAAGTTCAATAATAATCTTGATATTATCCAGTGCCTTATCTTGCATATCACGGGCGAGAAAAGTTTGGGTATTTTGGGCATAGCTGCGAAGTGCCGCGAGTGGTTGATTGAGTTCATGGTTAATACTGGCGGATAAACTTCCGATCACTGTCAGTTTTGCCGCTTGGATCAGTTCATCTTGAGTATCTTTGAGCTGATTGTTAGCCTGTTGTAAGTCCTGAGTACGTTCTTCAACTCGCTGTTCTAACAGGCTTTGTGCTAGTTGCATTCGGTGTAGATTGCGACGGCGCTCGGCGTTAAATAGGATGCTGAGTGCCAGCAAAAGATAAATACTGGCTGACAGTAACATCAGCGCGGGCAAAGAGGTCAGTAAAGGTTTGATTGGCGCTAAGATGTGTACTCGCCAGCCTGCCTTAGCCATTGATTGGTGGATGTCCATGTATTGTTCATGGTCTGTACCCGTTTGCAGTTGGTAGAGCATAGCTTGACTACCACTTTCATAGGGCGGCTTCATCAACAACTCTCCTATGGGACGTTCTGCATAGCGTTTAGAGGCATTAAGGGCATATTGCTTGGCTTGGGTAAGCGGGGTTAATGACTTTAACCGCCATTCATCGATACTGGAAATAAAGACGATATCTTCAGGATCACTGATAAGGAACTGATACTGCCCCGCAATTGCGATACTGGTACTTTGTTGCTCTATGTCGGCAATGTTAACTTTGACTATGATGGCCCCAAGTATGCCTTTACCACCTTGTTGATAAATAGGGTAAGAGAAATAAAATCCGCGCTTATCTGAGCTGGTACCCACTGCGTAATAACGGCCTAGATTGCCCGAGATAGCATCTGTGTAATAGGGTCTAAAGGAGTAGTCCTTGCCAATAAAGGAAAAACTTTGTTGCCAGTTACTGGCGGCAATGGCGATACCTAAGGCATCAATCAGATAGATATCGGATGCTTCGGTGACATGCTGAATTTCTTCGAGATATAAATTAAGCTCTTGGACTTTATCAGGATTCTGCTGGTCGTTCAGGACATTGGCGAGCATTGGGTTAGTCGAGAGCACGTGGGGAATACTTTCGTAGCGCGATAGTGCACCATCGAGAAAACTGACTAATTCCTTTAGTTGTTTCTCCGATTGCTTTTGGATCTCGATTTTACCTTGATGCAAATGCACCCAGTAGGTCAGTTTGAGGGTTGCAAATAGGCCTGCAAGTAACACAACGGTCAGAAAGAGGCGTTTCTTGGCCTTAGGCGTCATGGGCAACATGGTGGTTATCCTGATAAAGCAACGGGATCAATAACTGATACTGCGCATAATAAAACAAAGCGAGCCTGACTAGGCTCGCTTAAAATCTATCTGTAATCAAGGGGTAATCTCACAACCTTGAATTGCAGACTAATATCCACGCATCGAATCCAACCATTCAGGTAAGAAGAGTGAAATCTGTGGTACGTAAGTAATCAGGGCTAAGAAGGCTAGCATCACGAGTAACCAAGGCAGAACCGACTGAATCACCCAACCAATACTGCGCCCCGTGATCCCCGCGGTGACAAAGAGATTGAGTCCCACCGGCGGCGTTAGCATACCGATCTCCATGTTCACGACCATGATGATACCTAAGTGGATAGGATCTATGCCTAATTGCGTTGCAATAGGGAACAGAATTGGCGCCATAATGAGTACAATCGCCGATGGCTCCATAAAGTTACCGGCAGCAAGCAACAGTAAGTTAACGATGATCAGGAATCCCCAGGCGGGTAAACCCATGCTAACAATATACTCAGCAATAATGTGAGGGATACGTTCTGTGGTTAATACATGCGCAAATAGCATAGCGTTAGCTATGATAAACAGCAGCATGATACTGACCTTGGCACCATCGCGCACAACATGACGTATGTCTTTGTCGATAGGCGTTTTAATCAGTCCTAAGAACATATGACCTAAGTTACGCGCAGTTGCTTTGGCTAAGTTTTCACCTTGATTACGCCATGCCACGTCTTTTAATGGCCCGATATCACGGTAGCCAAATACCGCAATAAGGTAAGCATATACACAAGCCACAGCTGATGCTTCGGTTGGGCTAGCGACGCCACCATAGATAGAGCCTAATACGATAAAGATGAGTGCTAATCCACCCATTGCCTTGGCACTTGAAATCCCCAGTTGTTTAACGCCAGGAAAAGGACGTGAGGGCAAGTTTTTAAAGCGGGCAACGATATAAATGACGATCATCAATATAAATCCCATCATTAAACCTGGGATTAAGCCTGCCATAAACATTTTTGCAGCCGACACTTCAGTTGCTGCGGCATACACTAACATGACGATTGAAGGTGGGATCAAAATCCCGAGAGTGCCAGAGGTCGTGATCACGCCTGCAGCAAATTTTTCGGGATAACCTGCTTTTACCATGCCGACTATGACGATAGAACCAATTGCCGCAACAGTCGCAGGAGATGATCCAGAAACCGCAGCAAACAGCATACACGCCATAACGGATGCCATTGCTAATCCACCACGGACATGTCCAATACTGTCCATGGCAAAATCGATAATCCGTCTAGCGACACCACCCGTTGATAGGAAGGCGGATGACAGAATAAAGAAGGGAATTGCGAGTAAAGTGTAATGCTCTGATGAAGACTCATACAGCTTGAGTGCAACTGAAGCTAAGGAGTCATTCGAGAACAATAAAATCGTCAGCATGCTGGAAAAACCTAATGCGATAGCGATAGGCATACCGAGAAACATACATACGAATAGGGCGGTAAATAGGGTTGCAATAGCCATTATTTAGCCTCCTTTTGGTCAGAGACTGGATCTACTTTAGCGTTTTTAGCGCTCTCATCGATTAAATGCATACTTTCTTTCGCTTCATCGGCAAATTGGAAGCCTGAGACTTGGTCACGCAAAATGGCGATAAAGAGTTCGACAAAACGCCAAGTCAACATAAAAAAGCCAATGATTAAAATACTTTGAGATAACCAAATCGGTATTGCGCCATCTTCAATATCGATTTTTAAAGTGTTCCAAGCAAAATCTGGATCAAGACTTTTTAATATAAATTGTGGGAAATGAATGTCTTCCATAGGCAAACCGATTTGATACATCTGGCTTAAGTAATCCCAACTGCCTTTTAAAAAGAGTCCGCAGTAGACGATACAAACAAAGGCAGTAATAAGAGATACTATCTTTTTAGCCTTTGGCGCTAAATTTTTAACAAACGCATCGACACCAATATGGGCACCGACTTTAACCCCATAGGACATACCAAATAACACAAACCAACCGCAAAAGGTTAATGTAAGTTCTTGGATCCAAAGAAAACCCGTGTTGAAGAAGAAGCGAGCGACGACTTCTGAAAACACTAACAGCGTCATCAGAGTGATCAATAAATTGAGCACACCTTCTTCAACATAACCAAATATTCGCGATATCACAGCCATAATCCCCTCGCTGAAATGGCCGCCTAAGCTCGGTTGAGCTTAAGCGGCTATTATCATTATTATTTATTTGCAGCTACAGCAGCATCAATCACATCTTTACCGATTTGATCTTCAAACTTAGCCCAAACAGGTTTCATTACCTCAACCCATTTTTGACGTTCAGCAGGAGACAGAGTTACTAACTGTGAACGTTTAGAATCAAGGATTAACTGTTTGTCTTCATTGTCTTTTTCAGCGGCAATCTTGTTACCTAATGCGATAGATTCGTCTAAAGCTTCTTTGATGATCTTACGTTTGTCAGCAGGTAGACCTTTCCAGAAAGTGTCAGAGGTCACGACCATATAGTCGAGAACACCGTGATTACTTTCAGTGATTTGGCTTTGCACTTCATAGAACTTTTGTGAATAAGTATTTGACCAAGTGTTTTCTTGACCATCGATAGCGCGGGTTTGAAGTAGGGTAAATACTTCAGAGAACGGTTTTTTCACAGGGATTGCACCAACAGCATCAAACTGGGCTGCTAGAACATCAGATGCCATAACGCGGAATTTCAAGCCTTTTGCATCAGCAGGATTTTTAAGTGGTGTGTTAGATGAGAACTGTTTCATACCATTGTGTAAATAACCCAGACCGACAATCCCTTTACGGCTCATGGAGTTCAGTAATGTTTGACCAGCTTCACCTTGTTGGAAACGGTTCACGGCATCCATATCATTGAATAGGAAAGGTAAATCGAATATTTGTAGACGTTTAGTGTAACGCTCAAACTTTGAGAGTGAAGGCGCGACAAATTGTACGTCGTTTAACAGCAGTGCCGCTAGTTCGTTGTTATCCCCAAATAACTGTGAGCTAGGAAATACACTGACTTTGTATTCACCTGGTAAACGTTGTTCAACGAGTTCTTTAAATTTAAGTGCCATTTGGCCTTTAGGTGTGTTTTCTGCCACTACGTGTGAAAACTTAATTTCAATCGGTTCTGCAAATACGTTAAAACTGGTCGCAAATACGGAGGCAACAGCGAGCATTTTGACTAAGGTTTTGAGTGGACGGGTCAATCCAGTTTGTTGATTCAATATCATCTTGAGTTCCTTTTTCTGTTGTTAGGATTTGTCCTCAGTCTTGGTTAGTTTGTTACCAAGTTTGAGTAGGAATACAGCCTTGATTTCCCTGAGGTCTGTCTTACTAAAGGCAAATACCACGCCAACTTACACTGGCTTCTGTAAGTGTTTGGTTACTAAAGTGTAGTTCATTTGATGTTTGTCACACTTTTAGTTTGGTGGGTGAGATCTCGCTCACAGTGATTTTGTGTTTGGGTGGAAACCCACCCATAGTGAAGATCGGCCCCAAATTGACGGCTCTTGTCGTTGCAGATAAATTAAACAAACTTAGTTATTTTGAGATCAAAAAAAGCCGTAAAATTATGCGATATAACGACAAATATTGTGGTGGGCTGCTTTAGGAGGAGAAGTGTAGGTGAGATGTGAAGTCTATGGAGGTTAAGTCGATAGCTATCGTAGTCAATCAAGACACAATTCATTTGATGCTGTTAGTCATCCTCTAAAAGAATACGTTTAAGGATAGCATCGCTAGGTAACAAGGCTAAATGGCCTTGTTCATCAAAGTACCAACCGGTAATAAAGCCTTTTTGGCGCATGCTGACGAGATTATGCATGACTTCCCGCGCTTCTTTTAGAGCCGTTTGCTCATCGCAGGCGTGGGTATGCTTTAAATAAGTGGCGATATTGGCAAGAGAAGCGGATTGACTGACGCTGGCCATAATGTTGATCTCCAAAAATGCTAAAGCAGAATGAAATCAGGCTGAGTGTCGATAGTGCTTAGTATTTAACGAAATATAAAATGCCGAATAGCATAACTTATCACTCGCTGATTGAGATCAAGCATAGTTGAGTAAGCGCGTGGGTAAAGTTTATTGGGGGAGATATATGGTGGTCGCTACTGGGCTCGAACCAGTGACCCCCTCCTTGTAAGGGAGGTGCTCTCCCAGCTGAGCTAAGCGACCTGGGATATAACGTGTGTATTGCAGAATATGGTGGTCGCTACTGGGCTCGAACCAGTGACCCCCTCCTTGTAAGGGAGGTGCTCTCCCAGCTGAGCTAAGCGACCTGGGATATAACATGTGTATTGCAGAATGTGGTGGTCGCTACTGGGCTCGAACCAGTGACCCCCTCCTTGTAAGGGAGGTGCTCTCCCAGCTGAGCTAAGCGACCTGGGCATTCTTAAACTACACAATTTTTAAGTCATTTTTCACTAAATAATGGTGGTCGCTACTGGGCTCGAACCAGTGACCCCCTCCTTGTAAGGGAGGTGCTCTCCCAGCTGAGCTAAGCGACCTGGGAATGACTTTTACACATTAATACATCAAGTTATATGGTGGTCGCTACTGGGCTCGAACCAGTGACCCCCTCCTTGTAAGGGAGGTGCTCTCCCAGCTGAGCTAAGCGACCTAGGATATAACATTTTGTATGCCATAATTTCTTTGTAGAAAATATGGTGGTCGATACTGGGCTCGAACCAGTGACCCCCTCCTTGTAAGGGAGGTGCTCTCCCAGCTGAGCTAATCGACCTCGCTGTGTGGAGCCGTATTATAGGGAGGTTCGATCTAGTGTCAACGCTTTTTAGTGAAAAAAGCATTGGTCGCGCTATTTTTGTCCACATTGGCTTAATGCTAATCACGCCGCCGATCAAAGTGTTATTTAATTCGCCAGTCAATGGTACGTAATTTGGACGCTCGCGATTAAATACGAGTTGAACTCATCCCATTCACCTGACTTTTTTGTGGTAAAAGTGCTGAGGAAGTGAGTGATTTATAAAAATTAGCGCACTAACAGCATGAGTGCATTGATAGTGTATAGATGCGCGTGTTCGATGGCGCAGATATTTATAGTCGAAGGAATATAGGTGTAGAGATTTAGGGGTTGGAATATAAAGCCTGAAAAATCTTGTCAAGTGTTAGCATTCATCAATGGTGGTGATCGCAATAGTGCCACCTTTATATATCGCTTTATATTGGCTTTCCTATAAAAGGGAGGGATTCGCGACACGATTTAACCAGATAAGTGATACTGTGAAGCTTGTCCCATTTGCAGCGCCTGCTTTGACTGTTAGAATAAGCCCACTTTTTTTTATCGTGATTGTCTTTATCTAGACGACTTTATATAGGTTAGTGTCCCATTATGACAACTAAGACGCGTTTTGCCCCTAGTCCTACCGGTTTCTTGCATGTTGGTGGTGCCCGTACTGCACTTTATTCTTGGTTACAAGCCCGTGCCAATAACGGTGAGTTTGTATTACGTATTGAAGACACTGATATTGAGCGTTCGACTCAAGCTGCTTGCGATGCGATTTTAGAAGGCATGAACTGGCTAGGTTTGACATGGGACGAGGGCCCATATTACCAAACTAAGCGTTTTGACCGTTATAACGAAATCATTGCTCAAATGTTAGAAAAGGGCACAGCGTATAAATGTTACTGTTCACGTGAGCGAATCGATGCCCTAAGAGAATCACAGGCCGCTAACGGTGAAGCACAAAAGTATGATGGTTGCTGTCGCGACTTACCCGCTCGCGAGACTGATGAACCATTTGTAGTGCGTTTTAAAAATCCAATCGGTGGTTCAGTGGTATTTGATGATCATGTTCGTGGTCGGATTGAATTTTCTAACGATGCATTAGATGACTTGATCATCGCCCGTACCGACGGCGTGCCAACCTATAACTTCTGTGTGGTGGTTGATGATTGGGATATGGGGATCACTTGTGTGGTGCGTGGTGAAGATCATATCAACAATACCCCGCGTCAAATCAACATTCTTAAAGCATTAGGGGCGCCGATCCCAGAATATGCACACGTATCTATGATTCTAGGTGATGACGGCGCTAAGTTGTCTAAGCGCCATGGCGCTGTTAGCGTAATGCAGTACCGTGACGATGGCTATTTACCAGAAGCACTGCTGAACTATTTAGTGCGTTTAGGTTGGTCACATGGCGATCAAGAGATTTTCTCATTAGAAGAAATGAAGCAATTCTTTAAGTTGAGTGACATCAACAAAGCCGCTTCTGCTTTTAATACCGATAAACTGGTGTGGTTGAACCAACACTATATAAAGAGCCTAGATCCAGAATATGTGTCAACACACTTACAATGGCACATGGACGATCAAAAAATTGATCTGTCAAATGGCCCAGCATTAGCTGAAGTGGTCACTGCATTAGCTGAGCGCGCTAAGACTCTAAAAGAGTTAGCCGCATCTAGCCGCTATTTCTATGAAGATTTTGCTGAGTTTGATGAAGCACAGGCGAAAAAGCATTTACGCGGTGTTGCGTTAGAGCCATTGCAACTGGTGCAACAGAAATTATCAGCATTAACTGAGTGGACAGCTGAAGCTATTCATCAGGCAATTGAAGATACTGCGACTGAATTAGATGTGGGTATGGGTAAGGTCGGTATGCCTTTACGTGTTGCAGTAACAGGGGCAGGGCAGTCTCCAGGCTTAGATATCACACTATTTTTAATTGGAAGAAGCCGTTCTGAGCAAAGAATATCCAAAGCGATTGAATTTGTAGCAGATAGAATAAATTCCTAAAAAAACGAGTTGACACTTTTAGGTGCGCTGCATAGAATGCGCCACGCAGTTGAGACACAGTCGAGCAAATGCTTGCAGTGCACTTAAATGTAGTTCGATAGGTTTGGGGTTATAGCTCAGCTGGGAGAGCGCTTGCATGGCATGCAAGAGGTCCACGGTTCGATCCCGTGTAGCTCCACCAAACTTACCGTAGATGTTAAACGGGAACCTTTTCTAGTGAAAAGTTCAAATTAATATGTCCAGGGTCCCCTTCGTCTAGAGGCCTAGGACACCGCCCTTTCACGGCGGTAACAGGGGTTCGAATCCCCTAGGGGATACCAAATATTGGTTCCTAGCAAATAACTAACGTGTTGTTTGGTAAGAACAAAATCTAAATTTCTGCTGATACATATACTGCTAAAGTTAGCTGTGTTGACAAAAATTTGGGGCTATAGCTCAGCTGGGAGAGCGCTTGCATGGCATGCAAGAGGTCCACGGTTCGATCCCGTGTAGCTCCACCAATTTACTGCCTTATTAAGCAGAAACGAAAGTTTAAATTAATACACCCAAGGCACACTTTGCTACCTAGAAGAGTGCCTATGATACCGTAGATGTTAAACGGGAACGTTAAGTTCAAATTAATATGTCCGGGTCCCCTTCGTCTAGAGGCCTAGGACACCGCCCTTTCACGGCGGTAACAGGGGTTCGAATCCCCTAGGGGATACCACATTTTGGTTCCTAGCAAATAACTAACGTGTTGTTTGGTAAGAATAAGGCATTTGCTTCCTAGCCTACTGAAGTGAATGTGTTACAAAGCTCGGTTACGAGTTAAAACATAAGTCCGGGTCCCCTTCGTCTAGAGGCCTAGGACACCGCCCTTTCACGGCGGTAACAGGGGTTCGAATCCCCTAGGGGATACCATCTATATTTTATAGAGAGTGGTTCCTACCAAATAACTAACGAGTTGTTTGGTAAGAACGAGACATTTGCTTCCTAGCCTACTGAAGTGAATGTGTTACAAMGCTCGGTTACGAGTTAAAACATAAGTCCGGGTCCCCTTCGTCTAGAGGCCTAGGACACCGCCCTTTCACGGCGGTAACAGGGGTTCGAATCCCCTAGGGGATACCACATTTTGGTTCCTAGCAAATAACTAACGTGTTGTTTGGTAAGAACAAGGCATTTGCTTCCTAGCCTACTGAAGTGAATGTGTTACAAYGCTCGGTTACGAGTTAAAWCATAAGTCCGGGTCCCCTTCGTCTAGAGGCCTAGGACACCGCCCTTTCACGGCGGTAACAGGGGTTCGAATCCCCTAGGGGATACCATCTATATTTTATAGAGAGTGGTTCCTGGCAAATAACTAACGAGTTGTTTGGTAAGAACAAGGCATTTGCTTCCTAGCCTACTGAAGTGAATGTATTACAAAGCTCGGTTACGAGTTAAATCATAAGTCCGGGTCCCCTTCGTCTAGAGGCCTAGGACACCGCCCTTTCACGGCGGTAACAGGGGTTCGAATCCCCTAGGGGATACCAATTTTAATCAAGGTTTATCGAAACTTTGATTAAAGACAATAAACCACCTCAAGGTGGTTTTTTTGTGTCTAAATTTTGAGTATTAAATTGAGATCTCCCCGATTCATTTACGAGTCATACGCCCCGAGTTATTTGCCGAATTTACCCAACAATTCAAACCATCCACATTAATACCAATTGTATTAAATATCTGTTCATTCAGCGGGAGTTCAACGCGCTTTAGACAAGGCGAAGGCTTGAAGGCATAGTGGTGCTCTGTCGAAAGTCTTAAACGCAGTATAAAGCGCGTTGAAACCCGCCCTTCGGGAGCCACACTTAAAAGGGAATAACCATTTCTGCGTCAATGCGCCTTGGATTGAAATGCCTGTGAGGCTCTGAACTGATTAAATATTTAATGTGATTGGTATAAGATAAATAATGCTTCGAGAGGCTTACTTCCTGTGGTGAAGTCATTCTGTTTAATCGTGTGACAAAGATTATTGAAGCGTTTTCCTGCTTAACTTTGCGCTAATCCATGGCTCAAACTCACCTTTCGGATTGTTCAGTGTGTTGGCACTTTGAATGCTGCCACTTTCAATACTGATAAGTTGAATCGTTAAGCGCGATTTATCTCTTGTTTCCAATCGTTCAACGAGTGAAGTTTGAAGTGAGCCGTTCACACGGTAGCCATTGTAATAGATGAATCGTGTATTACTGCGGTGAATATGAGCGTGAGAAGAGTGAAGCTTTGTGGGAAGAGGGCAGAATTAGGCGGAAACTTATTTGAGATAAAAAAGGCGACACTCACTGCTGAGTGTCGCCTTTCGTCATCTTACCTTTGGCTTAGTCTACACCTAAGAATCCACCGGTTTGGTGGGCCCATAATTGAGCATAAATCCCGCCTGCGGCGATGAGTTCATGGTGCGTGCCTTGCTCAACGACTCGGCCTTGATCTAATACAATTAACCTGTCCATCGCGGCAATAGTCGAAAGTCGATGGGCAATCGCGATCACTGTCTTGCCTTGCATTAATTCATACAAACTTTCTTGAATAGCAGCTTCGACTTCGGAATCTAGTGCAGATGTGGCTTCATCAAGCAGTAAAATGGGCGCATTTTTCAATAAAACCCGCGCGATGGCGATACGCTGTCTTTGGCCACCAGAGAGTTTTACGCCGCGTTCACCCACTTGGGCATCTAAGCCATGATTACCGTTAGGATCACTGAGTTCCTGAATAAAGTCATAGGCTTGAGCTTGTTTAATCGCGCGATCAAGTTGCTCTTCACTGGCACTGGGATTGCCGTAAAGAATATTCTCGCGAATGGTGCGGTGCAAGAGGGAGGTATCTTGAGTTACCATGCCAATTTGCGAACGCAGTGAATCTTGCATAACCATCTTGATGTCTTGATCATCGATATTAATCTGACCTTTTTCAACATCGTAGAATCGCATTAGTAGATTCACTAGGGTCGATTTACCAGCGCCAGAACGCCCCACTAAGCCAACTTTTTCACCTGCTTTAATATTCAAATTCAGATCTTCAATCACGCCAGTCTGCTCACCGTAATGGAAACACACTTGGTTGAAATCAATCTTGCCATGATTGACGACCAGCGCCTTGGCGTTTGGCTCATCTTGGATGATCGTTGTTTTCGATAAGGTGTTCATTCCATCGGTAACCGTGCCGATATTTTCGAATAACGAACTGATTTCCCACATTATCCACTGTGACATGCCGTTTAAGCGCAGTGCTAAACTGACCGCAATGGCGATGGCGCCGACCGTGATTGCGCTATCGGTCCATAGGGCTATCGATACTGCTGCAATACTAAAGGCCAACAGATAGTTGATGATTTGCACGCTGACGCTGATGCCCGTCACTAAGCGCATTTGGCGATAAACCGTGTCTAAAAATATCCGCATACTGGATTTGGCGTATTCGGCTTCTTTTTGTGTGTGGGCGAATAGCTTCACTGTGGTGATGTTGGTATAGCTGTCGACGATACGGCCTGTCATGGTTGAGCGCGCATCGGCTTGCTCGGTAGAGACACTTTTTAGTCTAGGCACAAAGTACCATTGCAGACCAACATACAGTGCAAGCCAGACGAGCATAGGTATGACTAAGCGCAGATCAGCGCTGGCAATCATCACCAGCATAGAGGTGAAATACACTAAAATGTATACCAACACATCGAGCAATTTCATCACCGTTTCGCGTACGGCTAAGGATGTTTGCATCACTTTCGTGGCGATTCTGCCAGCAAAATCATCTTGATAAAACGATACACTTTGTTTTAGCAAATAACGGTGTGCAAGCCAGCGGATCGACATAGGATAATTGCCGAGCAAGGTTTGATGCATGATAAGCGCATGCAGTAATACCAATATTGGCATCACAATTATCACCATACCTCCCATCAGCATTAAGGTCGTGCCTTCGTCTTGGAATAGCGTTTCGGGATTTTTTTTCACAAGCCAATCAACTAATTGGCCCATGAACCCGAACAGTGACACTTCAAGCATGGCCAGCATGGCGGTCAGCACTGACATTAAGATCAGCGGCAGTTCGTAGCCCTTAGTGTAGTGGCGACAAAAAGCATAAACCCCTGTGGGTGGTTTAGTGGGTTCATCATCGGGTAGGGCTTCAACCCAGGATTCAAATCGTTTAAACATGAATTAACTCTATGGTGAGATAAAAAATAGTCGGCTCTAGCATATACCCAAACAACCTGAAGATGCAGGATTCAGCGGGAATTTAACGCACTTTAGGCAAGGCGGTTATTTGCAGACCTAGTGGACTAAGTTAAAAATAACCAACACGGCATAAAGTGCGTTAAAACCCGCCGGGACGGAGCGTCTAGGACACTCCACTTCCGTGTTGCACCAATTCAAAAGGTGGCCGACATTCTGTCATTGATGCGCCTTGAATTGAAGCACCCTAGACGCTCTGAAACTCGTATCTTCAGGTAGCTTGGGTATATAAGATTTCATGCCCTAAAAGCATTGAAATGATTGAGTTCCGTTTTCCGCTAGTGCTACATGCTAGTTTTACGTAAAGTAATGAACAAGAAATTAATTGTGAGCGAATATTGTCGGGCGTGATGAAAAATGAGTGCAGATAGAGTGTCTAAGAGTGCGATTAAGCGTGATGAAATAGATTCGGTGCATTCACTGGAGTCCAGTGCGGGGCTACTTTCTGCGTCCATTTGCCGTGAGGCGAGGATGAGCCGCGATCCGCGTTTTGATGGTAAGTTTTTTGTGGGCGTATTAACGACGGGCATTTATTGCCGTACCGTGTGTCCCGCCGTCGCGCCAAAAGAGCAAAATGTGCGTTATTTTGATTCGGCCGTGAAAGCCGCACAGGCTGGATTACGCCCGTGTTTGCGTTGTCGGCCCGACAGTGCGCCAGGTTCAAATCCGTGGAAAGGCACTGGCACTACGTTGGCGAGGGCCATTAGTTTAATTGAAGCGGGTGCCTTAGCGGGGAAATCATCGGGCGAACCTGCGTCGACTGTGACACAATTGGCTGACAGATTAGGGATCAGCAGTCGTTATCTCAATAAGCTCTTTACCGAAGGCTTTGGCACTTCGCCAAAACAATATGCCTTATATCGGCAGTTACTGTTTGCTAAACAATTATTGCACCAAACCCAATTACCTATCACTCAAGTCGCGATGGCGGCGGGTTTCAACAGTATTCGCCGTTTCAATGAGGCGTTTAAGCAAACCTTGCAATTGACGCCGACGCAGTTAAGAAAGAGTGCATTAACCAAAGCGGCAAAGGAGTCCATGATTGAGCCACTAACAGGATTAGATGAGATTGATACTATGGGTGAATTTGTGCCGCACTATGGATTAACCTTGTATCAGTATTATCGGCCGCCATTGGATTGGGCATCGCAGCTGGCGTTTTATCGATTACGTGCGGTAACAGGGATGGAATGGTTCACGCCGCAGATGAGTCATCCACAAGCGAGCGATGTCGTTGGCGATGAGGCGTCCGTGGTAGATGAGGCCAAAGCTGGCGATAATGGGCTCGAATATGGTCGCTGTTTTGCCCTAGGTAAGATGCGCGGCACAGTGCACATTATCCATGAGCCTAAGCTAAATCGCTTCAAACTCGCGATAATGTTGACCGAAGACTCTCCTGTCGATGAGCTGCAATTGCTGGTCACTGAAGTGCGACGCATTTTAGATCTCGATGCGGATATGCTGTTGATTGAACAAGGCTTAATTGCGCTACCAAGTTTAGGATTAACACCGTTTTCGGGATTACGCATTCCCGGTGCAGGCTCCTTATTTGAGGCGGCCTGCCGTGCGATTTTAGGCCAGCAAGTGACTGTAGTGCAGGCGAGTAAGCTACTTAATCAATTAGTTGAAGCCTATGGCGAGCGCTTTAGTCTCAATGGTTGCGAGTATCGTTTATTTCCTACACCCGAGGCCATTCGTGAGGCGAGTCTAACTGAGCTAAAAATGCCCGGCGCTCGTAAGTTAGCCCTCAATGCGCTCGCGGCGTTTATCTGTGATCATCCTGAGGCGAGGGTCGATGATTGGCTCAGAGTTAAGGGCATAGGTCCTTGGACAATCGCGTATGCTAAGCTTCGCGGTTTGGGCGATCCCAATGTGTTTTTGCATACCGATTTGATTGTTAAAAAGCATTTGCTGGCCTTGTATGGCAAGACCCATAGGCTGGATGAAGCCGCTGCGGGTGCAGTCAACTACCCGCAGCTGTGCCAGCAACTGAGTCAAGAAATCGCGCCTTGGGGCAGTTATTTAACTTTTCAGCTTTGGCATCAATAGCGACTAAAACGATCTAAGTTGAAGACATAAATAGAGAGATAAATTATGAAACATGCGATTCGTCAATTGAGCCAAGCGCCGAGTATTGCTGCGTATCAGCCCTGTGCCGTAGATACTTTTATGAGTCCTGCCGGAATATTGCAGTTAAATGCCAATGCCTATGGACTGAGTCATTTAACCGTTGTCGGCTCGGATCGCACTGAGATTACGCTTGCCAAGGCGAGTGAGGATGCCCTCAATCAAGCTAAGGCGCATATTCGCGAAACTCAGACGCAGCTTGCGAATTACTTTGCGGGTGAGCGGGTTGAATTTGATTTAAAGCTCGCGCCCAAGGGCACTGAATTTCAGCGCGACGTATGGCAAGCCTTGCTCAATTTAGATTACGGCCAGAGCTGCAGTTATGGGCAGATTGCCGAGCAAATCGGTCGGCCTAAGGCAGTGCGCGCCGTGGGCGCGGCCAATGGCGCCAATCCCATTGCGATTATTGTGCCTTGCCATAGAGTAATAGGCAAAAATGGCAAGTTAACGGGTTACGCCTACGGGCTTGCGATGAAACAGCAGTTGTTAACGCTGGAAACTGACAAGCACTGCCTCGATATTTAAGCTAGAATAGCCGCCTATTAAGATATTGGTGAGCAGTTAAACTTTCTATGACTCAGGCTTCTTCCTCTGCGGCAAGCTTTGCCCAACTCGGCATTATTGCACCTTTGCTAAATCGACTAACCGAATTAGCGTATGTTTCGCCCACACCAGTACAGGCGGCGACGATTCCCGCTGTGCTCGCTGGGCGGGATGTGTTAGCCGGCGCCAATACGGGCTCGGGTAAAACGGCAGCCTTTGCCGTGCCGCTGTTGCAGCAACTTGTTGAAGCAAAAACAGACGATAAGACAGGCGCTTATGTTCGTTGTTTGGTCTTAGTACCAACCCGTGAATTAGCCCAGCAAGTCGCAGACAGCTTTTTGTCCTATGCTTCGCATTTGAATGGCAAGCTAAAAATTGTCGCCGCGTTTGGCGGTGTGTCAGTCAATGCGCAAATGCAGAGCCTACGCGCTGGTGCTGACGTATTAGTGGCAACGCCGGGTCGTTTGTTAGATCTGTTGTCCAGCAATGCCATCAAACTTAACCGCGTTAGTGCCTTAGTGCTCGATGAAGCCGACCGCATGTTAAGCCTTGGTTTTACAGAAGAATTAGCCCAAGTACTCGATGCGTTGCCCGTCAAGAAACAAACCTTATTATTCTCAGCGACATTCCCTGAAGAAGTCCGCGAATTAACGGCAAAACTGCTGAATGATCCGCTTGAATATCAATTTCAAAGTGAACAAGAAAGCACGATTCATCAACGGGTGATTACCGTTAATCGTCCGATGAAAACCGCATTATTGGCGCATCTGATTAAAGAACATCAGTGGTCACAGGCGTTGATTTTTGTGAGTGCCAAAAATACCTGTAATCATTTAGCGCAAAAATTGTCTAAACGTGGGATCAGTGCCGAAGTGTTCCATGGCGATAAAGCCCAAGGCGCACGTACGCGAGTGCTCGATGGGTTTAAAAATGGTGAGATCAGTGTGTTAATCGCCACTGACATTGCCGCCCGTGGTATCGATATCGATAAACTGCCTGTGGTGATCAACTTTGATTTACCAAGAAGCCCAGCGGATTATATGCATCGCATTGGCCGTAGTGGCCGCGCCGGTGAAGCGGGCTTAGCTGTGACCTTGATTTCCCATGAGGATTATCACCACTTTGGCGTGATAGAGAAAAAGAACAAGCTTAAGTTAGTGCGTGAGCAAATTGTCGGTTTTGAAGCCGATGACGAAATGCCAGCCGAACTGTTAGAACAAGCTAAACCTGTCGCCAAGCCCGAAGGTTCGGGTAAAAAAAAACGTAAACAGTTACCGCCTGCCAATGCTGAATTTTGGGGTAAAAAATCTTAAGTCGTTGGAAACAAGCTATTCTTAGCTTATCTCTGGCGTTCCTTGTCATCTCACTTGTCGTAGGTAAGGTTTATGCAACACTTATTCTGGTTAGTTGAAGGTAAAGTCGCAGGGCGCAGTGGTCCCAATAAAGATCCTTGGGATTTGCAGGCGCTTAAAGAGGCCGGTATTGGTGCCATTCTATCGGTCAATGGGGGCGAAGGCTGTGAGCCTAGCACCTTTAAAAAGCTCGATTTACGTTACGAATGTATTCCCTTTTCGCGCAATGTGCCGCCCCAAGATGGGGATGTGGCGATTTGTGTCGCTCAATTGCCCAAGGCATTAGCTTTTATTCAGCAGTGTGAAGCCGATGGATTACCTGTGGTGATCCATTGCCGCTCGGGTAAGGATCGCACCAGTCTTATCATGGCCTATTACTTGATGGTCAATGGTGCAGCGCCATTACATGCGGTGAGCCAAGTTCGTAATATTCGCGATATTGCTTTTACTGCCGAAGGTTGGGATCAATTCGCCTTTGATGTCTTGTATGCATTGCAAGACTAAGCACTTGTCGGCGATTGGCATCGAACCTATTAATAAATAGGTAATAATAGTTTCATTCGTTTGACCTTAGTCATCAAAATTTTACTGTGTTAAGGTTAAGCTATCCGAAGGTTGTTTTTAGTGAGTTATTTATCTAATTATGAAAAGTAAGGCAAGTCAGTCACAGGGATTACTACTGTTTCGGTTATCACAGACTCAAGTGTTTGCCTTAGGCACGTTGAAAGTGCGTGAGCTGGTGCCGTACACACAGCTAAGCAAAATTCCCCAATCTCATCCGACGATTCTTGGCGCTTCAACGATTCGTGGCCATACGATTCCTATCATCGATATGGCGGCTGCGATTGGCTATCGGCCGATAGCCCCTGAAGAGCGCGAAAAATGCTACATCATCATCACTGACTGTCAGCGGATGATCATTGGCTTTTTAGTGCGCGGTATCGATAAGATTATTGAATGTAATTGGCGCGATATTGAGGCGCCTTCTGCCAATTTGGGCAAGAATGCTTACTTGACTGGCGTGACTCGTTTTGAGGACCAGTTAGTACAATTGCTCGATGTTGAGTTATTGCTGTCGAAAATTTTCCCGAATAACCCACAGGCAAATCGGGCAATCTTGACCGATGTGCAGCGTGAGAAACTCAAACCCATGAATATCCTGTTAGTGGATGATTCTAAGGTGGCACGTAAGCAGTTATCCGACGCCCTTGATATGATCAACATCCCTTATCGAGTGACCGCCGACGGTAAAGAAGCCTTAGTCATGATGGAACAAGCGGCACTAGAGCATCATCCCATAGATATTCTGGTGAGTGATATCGAGATGCCGGGACTAGATGGTTACGAACTGGCATTTGAGGTGCGTGATAATCCACTGACTGCCAAGGCCTACATCATTTTACACACGTCTTTATCCAGCGAAATAAGCGTGAGTCAGGCCCACCAAGTGGGGGCAAATGAAGCGCTGACTAAGTTCGATGCCCACGAGTTGATTGATGCCATGTTGCGTGGTGCCGATTTAGCCATGAAGCAGCGCCAATAAGGCGCTTGTTAGTTTTTTGTATGCTTTTTGCGGGACAAGGGTAATTTAGTTAGCTTATTTCCCCGCAAAACTAGACAAGTCTAGTTACATCCTATAAAAACCTTATTGGCCTCATTTCCGAAGGTGCGCGTTGGGGATCTCAACCGAAATATAATAACGACAGGTTAAACCATGAAACAAGAATCATCATTATTAGCTAAGTTGGCTAATGGCAGTCTCGTATTACAAATCTTATTAGGGATTATCGCTGGTGTGGTGTTAGCGAGTTTTTCACCCGATAGCGCAAAAGATATCGCCTTCTTAGGCAGTTTATTCGTTGGAGCATTAAAAGCGATTGCTCCAATACTGGTATTTATCTTAGTAGCATCATCGATTGCCAATCAAAAGAAAAATACGCAAACCAATATGCGCCCAATTGTGATCCTGTATTTATTGGGTACCTTTGCCGCGGCGTTAACTGCTGTGATTTTAAGCTCTATTTTCCCCACGACTTTAGTTTTGGTTGCTGGTGTGGAAGGTACAAGTCCTCCACAAGGTATTGGTGAAGTGATCCATACCTTATTATTTAAACTGGTTGATAATCCAGTGAATGCGTTAATGACGGGCAACTATATTGGTATTCTTGCTTGGGGTGTGGGTTTAGGTCTAGCCTTACATCATGCTAGCGATTCGACTAAGCAAGTATTTGCCGACATGAGCCACGGCATTTCGCAAATGGTGCATTTCATTATTCGTTTAGCACCTATTGGTATTTTTGGTTTAGTTGCTGCGACGTTTGCTGAAACCGGTTTTGCCGCAATTGCGGGTTATGCGCAGTTATTGGCTGTGTTATTAGGTGCGATGGCCATTATTGCGTTAATCGTTAATCCTTTAATTGTTTACGTGAAGATTAAACGTAATCCCTATCCGTTGGTATTTCGTTGTTTGCGTGAAAGTGGCGTGACGGCATTTTTTACCCGCTCGAGTGCGGCGAATATTCCGGTGAATATGGCGCTGTGTGAAAAATTAAATCTGCATGAAGACACTTATTCAGTCTCTATTCCCTTAGGTGCCACCATCAATATGGGCGGCGCGGCGATCACTATTACGGTATTGACCTTAGCTGCGGCGCATACCTTGGGCATTCAAGTCGATTTACTCACCGCATTGTTATTGAGCGTTGTCGCCGCTATTTCGGCTTGCGGCGCCTCGGGTGTGGCGGGTGGTTCATTACTGTTGATCCCACTGGCTTGTAGCTTGTTTGGTATTTCTAATGATGTCGCCATGCAAGTAGTCGCTGTCGGCTTTATTATTGGTGTGGTTCAAGATGCAGCCGAAACCGCATTGAACAGCTCTACTGACGTTATCTTTACCGCTGCTGCTTGTGAAGCCGCTGAGAATAAAGCTAAACTGCGTTAACGAGGGCTGTTATTCGTATTGAAAAGTATTATGGAAGCAGTCACTTAGGTGGCTGCTTTTTTTATGGGAGTCGTTATGATCTTTTTTGATTTTAAAGTGCTAGATGCCGCAAAGCCCTGGTATGGAATAAATGACACTGTGATGGGCGGTTTGTCCCGCAGTAAGATGACGGTGTCACCTTTAGGCTATGGTGAGTTTAGTGGCCATGTGTCGCTGGCAAATGGCGGCGGGTTTGCTTCAGTGCGTTGTGAGTTTAGCCCTATAGATGTCAGTGGATTTACTGGGATCTATGTCGAACTCGATGGCGACCGACCTAAAGATTATAAAGTGAATCTAAAGGATGTCGACACACCCCAAAGCACGGTTTATCAAGCGCCTATGCCCGCGCCAAGTCATCAAACGTTTGGCGTGAGTGGCGCTAGAGTCTTGAATTGGCAGCGGATAGAAATTCCCTTCAGTGACTTCTTGCCCCAATGTCGGGGTAAACCGATTTCCCGAGTGGCAATGGATTTAAGCCAAGTTTGTAGTCTAGGGTTAGTGATTGGTGCCCAGCAGAGTGGTGATTTTTCTTTGAAAATCAAAGGAATTGGCTACTATTAGCGTTTATAGTTGGTTTCTTATCATGAGTTTGTTGCCCCTAATTGCTTGTCTCTTATTACTTGCTATTGATGGTGTGGGCATCTCTAGGCTTCATTTAAGAAAAGGATAAGGCCGAGGCACTTATCCTTATGGTGAACCCATCAAAATGATGAGTTTGGCGAAAGCCGCTGCTTAAGCGCCGACAATCCCTAAGGGTTTGGCCGTTTGCCATGCGCCGCGGGTAAAATCTGGGAAGGTGACTGAATTACTGCGGTCATTGACTGAATGTTCACTTAAGATATTCACCACCGACCAAGACGCGCCATCGTACACATCCTGATCTAAGGCCTCGCCATTGCGCAGGCAATAAATCATGCGCCATAACATCACAAAATCCATGCCGCCGTGGCCGCCGTTAATCTCAGCTTCTTTGCCTATTCGTTGCCACAGAGGGTGATCATATTTGTCATACCACTTTTGCATGTCCATATCCCACTCGTGGTAACTTTGACCAAAGCCACCATTTTCGACGGCGATACGATTCGGGAAACCCGCAAACACGCCATTTGTCCCTTGGATTAAATTGTGGCGACTGTAAGGTCTTGGGCTCGTAGTGTCATGCTGCACCATGATGGTCCGGCCCTTAACGGTCTTAATCAGACTGGTATTGATATCCCCATTGATGTACTTGAGCTGATTACGCTCATGATCGGCGGGGAATTCACGTTTAGCATAGAGCGCACGGCCAAGAGCGGGCGAACTCATCGAGGTTAGATAATCAAATCTATCACCGCGGTTGATGTTCATATACTGGGAAACTGGTCCTAAACCGTGGGTCGGGTACAAGTTACCGTTGCGCTTGGTATGCCAATAAGTTCGCCATGAGCCCGTCTTATGGTCTATTTCCTTCATCTGCCAGCGTAGCTCGTGGATATAAGCGGCTTCACCGTGGAGCAACTCACCAAACACACCTTGGCGTACCATGTTGAGAACCATAAGTTCTTCACGGCCGTAGTTGACGTTTTCCATCATCATGCAGTTTTTCTGAGTGCGTTCAGCGGTATCCACAATTTGCCAGCATTCTTCTACTGTGAGTGCTAACGGTACTTCGACAAAGGCATGTTTACCGCTTTCCATCGTCTCTATCGCCATAGGTGCGTGCCATTCCCATGGAGTAGAAATGATCACAATATCAATATCATCGCGGCTCAAGAGATCGCGATAGCTCAGGTCATTACCTGTATAGACAGCCGGTTTTGGCCGATTCTGTTTAACGATATGATCCACGGCTCTGTCCAGCACCGCTGGGTGAGTATCACAAATAGCTTTAAGTTCAACGCCTTCTAAATGACAGAATTGCTCGACATGGCTAAAGCCACGCTCGCCAACACCGATAAAGCCAACTCGAACCACGTCCATCTTGGGTGCTATGAGTCCGATAACGGATTTACCCGTTTGTGGTTTAGGGGCGACACTACTGGCGTAGGCGTTGAGGGCAATATTGGCTGTGACGAGTCCGGCGGTAGCTGCACCCGCTGCCTTAAGAAAGTGACGACGATGAATGTTATGCATAGCGCTTCCTGCTTTATTTTTGTTTTGTAGGGATATTGAAATATCACTTGGTCTTACTTGTGCGGTAATTCACTTATGGGTTATATCAGAAACCCTATTAAAATTGGCAATAAAAGATGTAACAAGCTCCTATAAGTCCATTTGATATATGAAATGCGTACGTTATGGGGTTGTGTAAAAATTTTAAAAAAAACAATTTCTTGAGTTATTTTTATTACGAGTTCATCAATATGATCAAACCAAACTAAAAAACGAAAGTGGGCAATATATGGAGCATATTCATACCAAAGGATTGAGTTCTAGATTTGTAGAAATAACGCTACAGCCCCCTTGTGCTTAACTCTTCATCAAGAGTCGTAGAAACTGGAAGAGATACAATCGTATCTAAATTGCTTGTTTGTGAGTACTTTCTGTCAATACACGTGCGTGTTATCTCAAACATCTAAATCTAAAAATATTTAAAATTAAACACTTACAGGTTACCGTTTTAGGATAATTGGTCTGGAAAACGCGCATGCGTGTCTTTCTGATGGATTCTTGTATATGAAAAGCGGTAGAAAGCTGATAACTTCTAGTTAATACAAATAGTTAAGTGTGTGCGTTTTTATTTTGCTATGGACGCCAACGCTACGCTGCATTGGCGCTTTTTAGCTCAGCATTAGGGCCTTTTATGGGTGCATTTGAATATTCACAAGCCACTCTTCGGATCTTCGGGGATGATTTGATACCTGAAGACGTATCAAATTTACTTGGTGGTACAGCAACTAAAAGTAAAAAGAAAGGTGATGAAGATGTCAGCAAAACCAGTGGAAAAGTGCGGATTGCCAAAACGGGTAGCTGGCATTTTCAGGCTAAAAAGAGAGAGCCAGAAGACCTAAACGCGCAGATTGGAGCAATTTTATCCCAGCTAACAAGTGACTTAGCGATATGGGAAAAGCTTTACCAAAGCTACAAAGTTGACATGTTCTGCGGCTTGTTTATGGGCAACTGGAATGATGGTTTGAGCTTGTCACCTGAAATCATGCTGGCACTTGGTCAACGTAGAATTGTTTTAAGTTTAGATGTTTATAGTGGGTCGGACGATTAAGATGGTTGTCGCCCCTAAAAACAAATGTTAAAGCCAGCAAAATTGCTGGCTGCGACCTCAACCCGCAGCACGACTTTGCGTGCTAAATTTGGGCGCTAGGCACTAAAACCTTACTTGTTTTTCATTAATTAAAGGAATAATAAATGACCCACCTAATTACTAAAGTGATGTTAACTGGACTCATAGTGGCATCAACTCATCTTCACGCTGAAAACTATGACTTCAAACCGGGTTTATGGGAAACCACTTGGAAATCCGAAATAGTAGAAATAGACGCACCTCCTGAAATGGAGAAAATGATGCGGAGCATGGCCAAAAGGCCTGATTACACGGAAACTGAATGCATAAATGACATCGCCTCTGCATTTGATTTAGAGCCTGAAGAAAATGAAGGCGAAGAATGCCAAACCAACAGCAATTGGATCAGTGCTAACAAGATGGTGTTTGAAACATCATGCACTAGCCCTGATGGTGCATCTAAAACAGTGGGTGAAATGCGTTTCAATGGGAAAACGTTCACTTCTAAGCTTGAAGTGACAATCTCTGAAGAGTCAATGAAAATCAAGTCGAAACTCGTTGGCAATGGAAAATATATTGGCGCTTGTGACTAAGTGCCATACAAACTCTTCAACTTGACGCATAACGGTTAGCAAGGATGTTATGAGGGCAGTTAGTAATATAGAGGGGATTTATTGGACTTTTGCTGACATTGCCAGTTGGTCTGTTTGGCTGCCGTTCTCATTTTATCGACGTCTATACAGCGCGGTGTTTTTATTCAGCTCGCTAGATAAGTCTTTTAGCTGCCTTTACTTTAGCGATAAGTAAATAGTGATAAAGATCGCGTTTTTATTTTTAGATTGAGCTACACTGCCGATTAATTAGTCAAAGGAATTTATCTTTTATATTTTAAATATTTAGCAGATTTAAATTAACCAAAAAGTTACATTTGACGGGCGATTTGAAGTAATTTGCTGCTGTGGGGAGTAAAGAGTTAAATGGGTTCTATGCTTAATGTACTACCACAACTGACATTCACTTTAGGTGATTGGGTATTGCATAAGGATATCAGGATGTCTGGGATTGAAAAACGCCGTCGCCTTCATTGGCGGGAGACAGATATGCAAAATCGTGAAATTATAGGTCGTTGGTTAGATGGGCGTCCTTTATTGGGGGACAAAATTACCCTCTATAAAGAAGACGATAAATATTTTTTAGAAACTTGGTTTAGCGATGGCTGCCATAGTTTAGATGAAGTCTATATGACGCAAACTCCTGAGGGCCATAAGCTAGAGGATGTTGGCGGCAATTTCTTTGGTGAATTTTTTATCGTTACATCGTCGCAGCAATTACAATTTTGTAATGAGCAGGGCTGTTATTTCCAAGCAGAAAAATTAGCGGCTGATGTCGATTTTGGTCAAGGTATACGCGTCGCTTAAACGACGACAGTCGAATCAGTAAATAACTAAGGTCGCACGATAGCTAAGAGCTAAGTCGCGACCTTTTGCTTTTATGGAATTGTAGCGAGTGGCTTAAGTTATTCAGTAAATGGATGTTTGCTGCTAAAAAACAGCGGTTTACCCGAATAGGGATGGGTCAAACTTAAGTTTTGTGCATGTAAACATAAACGCGGTCTGGCCTTTATAACCTCGGCATCACCGTAAAACTCATCACCCAAAATCGCATGGCCTAGGGCAAGCATATGCACACGCAATTGATGGGTGCGGCCTGTTTCTGGCGAAAGCTCGACTAAGGTGCTGTTTTCTCGGCGCTCTAATACACAGTAGTGAGTGAGGGCGCTTTTGCCGCCAGTCTCTCCCGCCTGTAGCGTTTTTTGATAGGGCGGATGTTCAGTGTCTGGCACTATCGCGAGGTCAATAATCCCCTGTTCTTGCAGCACATGTCCCATCACTTCGGCAATATAGACTTTCTTACTCTGTCTATCTTGAAACTGTGTTTTTAAATGCGACTCTGCTTTTTTATTACGGGCGAACACCATAATGCCCGAGGTCGCACAGTCGAGCCTATGCACTAAAATTGTTTCTGGATAAAGGGCTTGTAAGCGGGTTAACGCGCAATCGAAGGTGTGAGCCGCTCGACCCGGATTAGACAATAATCCCGAAGGTTTGTTGATGATAATCAGATCTCTATCTTTATAGCGTATGTCTAGCCAAGGAACTGCTGGGGGCTGGTAATCAAATATCTGCATCTTGTCCTCATTTTTGCGCTGCAATACTAGCAAAATTTACGCTGGCACACAGCATAATCTCATGCTTGCTTATTCTTAGAGGGGTGAGGGCAAATATTCTACAGGCGTCTTACGGCTCCAAATACGGGTATAAGCCATCAGCTGCGGATAAAAAGTGCGGAACGCGGTTTCGATTTCTATCTGCATTTTATTGACGACTTTATGGGCATCTTTGAACAGTGCGGCTTGCGGATGCTGTTTGGCCACTTGTGCTAAGGCTTGTTGTAATCCTTTTTCGGTGGTGTAGCTGCCTAGCCAATCGGCGCTGCGCATTGTGGGCAAGAGTGTAAATAATGCCTCTGGATGGTATGGATCAACGCCTTGCGTGGCGAAAGCATCTAACGCGTCATAGGCCTTGCTGCTGAATTCATCCAAGGGTTGGTGGTGATATTCTTCCCAATAGTAAGCTAAATAGTGATCGAAACTCACCGCCATGAGTTCTGCTGCTATGCTTCTTAAGGGCGCAGGGAAAGCTTCCATTAATTCAATCGTCAATTCATGGCTGGCGCAAAGGGCATTAATCTCTTGGTTTAGCCATAAAGCTTGGCGTAACTCAATTGGAGCTTGTGCAATTGGCGCTTGAATATAGTTACCTGCTACGTTGGCAGCAAGGTGGGTTTTACTGATGTCGGCGAGATGTAAGTGTGTAAGAAAGTTCATTATTTGTGCTTGGTTAACCACGTCGGTTCACGGTATCATGCACAAGCGCGCTTAGGAAAGCGCCGAAGCTAAAAATGCAGTATTTTTTCACTTTTTATTGATAATGACATTTGATTCGCCGTGAATAATTATGGCTGACTTAAATGTTGACATAGTAATCGATAAGGGAAAGTGAAATAAAATCAATAACTTTTTTAGGATCATGGATGATGTGGAACTGGTTCACCAAAATGCTTGGTAAAGACGAGCAGCAGAAGCGCAAAAAAGTGCTAATAGAAATCCCCTTTGAACAACACCGTTTCAGCATGGATGACTTTAGTCGCTCGCGGCTAAAATTCGATGCCGATGACAATCAGCCCCAAGATGGCATTAATCCAGTGGAACCCGAGCAAGAAGTGGACATTGGCAATAAGTAATCTTGATCTTATTGGCCTCTAACCATAGACTAGCCGCCGTTCTAAGCTATCTAGAGGCCAATATGCGCGTTGCAGACTTTTCTTTCGATCTCCCCGATGAGCTGATCGCTCGTTATCCTATGGCGCAGCGTAATGCATCCCGTCTGTTAACCTTAGACGGCAACTCTGGTGCGTTAGGCGACAAGCAGTTTACCGATCTGCTGGGGATGATTAATTCCGGCGATTTAATGGTGTTCAACAATACCCGAGTGATCCCCGCGCGCATGTTTGGTCAAAAGGCCAGTGGTGGCAAGTTAGAAATTTTAGTTGAGCGTATGCTCGATGATAAGCGCATCCTCGCCCATGTTCGCAGCTCTAAATCCCCTAAAGTGGATTCGTTAATCCATCTCGACGGTGGCTATCAAATGAAGATGGTCGCCCGCCACGATACTTTGTTTGAACTTGAGTTGTTATCCGAGTTAACCATCTTAGAAGTGCTTGAAGCAGTAGGGCACATGCCTTTGCCTCCTTATATCGATAGACCCGATGAAGATGCCGACAAAGAGCGCTATCAAACCGTGTATAACCAAAATCCTGGCGCAGTTGCCGCGCCAACGGCGGGTTTGCATTTTGACGATGCCATGCTCGATGCATTAAAAGCCAAGGGCGTGAATGTCGCGTTTGTGACCTTGCATGTGGGCGCGGGAACATTTCAGCCAGTGCGTGTCGATACTATTCTTGAACACAAGATGCATTCCGAGTGGGCGAATGTGCCGCAGGATGTGGTTGATTTAATCGCGCAAACCAAAGCTGCGGGTAAACGTGTGGTGGCCGTGGGGACGACGTCAGTGCGCTCCTTAGAAAGTGCGGCACGCGCAAGCCTTGGCGAACTCAAAGCTTTTAGCGGCGATACCGATATCTTTATTTACCCAGGTTATGAATTCCAAGTGGTCGATGCTATGGTGACAAATTTTCATCTACCTGAATCAACTTTGATCATGTTAGTGAGTGCTTTTGCCGGTTTTGATCATGTTATGGCGGCGTATCAACATGCTATCACGCAAAAATATCGCTTCTTTAGCTATGGCGATGCGATGTTTGTGACGAAAAAAGCCCACTAGACCAAGATTTTGTTTTAAAATAGCCGCCCAAAGTGAGATTGTGCGGCAATTTTTTTCGTTAAAAGATTGAACCTTTTAAGGCTGTCCCCATCTCTATTGTTAATCAAAATGGCATTAGCCATTAAAAATGTAGTCAGACTGTTTATCTGGCGAGGTGAATTATGAAATTTGAATTAGACACTACCGACGGGCGTGCGCGCCGTGGTCGGTTAATTTTTGATCGTGGCACAGTAGAAACCCCCGCTTTTATGCCGGTAGGAACCTACGGCACAGTGAAAGGCATGACACCGGAAGAAGTACGTGCCACTGGCGCGGATATTTTGCTCGGTAACACTTTCCATTTATGGTTGCGCCCAGGCGAAGAAATCATGCGTAAGCACGGTGACTTGCATGACTTTATGAACTGGCAGCGTCCTATTTTAACGGACTCGGGCGGTTTCCAAGTGTTTAGTCTTGGCGATATCCGTAAGATCACCGAAGAAGGTGTGCATTTCCGTTCGCCCATTAATGGTGAAAAAATATTCTTAGATCCTGAAAAATCAATGCAAATTCAAGATGCATTGGGCAGTGATGTGGTGATGATTTTTGACGAATGTACCCCGTATCCTGCCACTGAAGATGAAGCGCGCAAGTCAATGCAGATGTCTTTGCGTTGGGCAAGACGTTCGCGTGATGAATTTGACCGTTTAGAGAACCCTAACTCACTCTTCGGTATTATTCAGGGCGGTGTGTATGAAGATTTACGCGACGAAAGCTTAAAAGGCTTAGTCGATATTGGTTTCGACGGTTATGCCGTCGGTGGTTTGGCCGTAGGAGAGCCTAAAGCAGATATGCATCGCATTCTTGAGCATATTTGCCCGCAAATTCCTGCAGACAAACCTCGCTATCTGATGGGGGTCGGTAAACCAGAAGATTTAGTTGAAGGTGTACGTCGTGGTGTTGACATGTTTGACTGTGTGATGCCAACCCGTAATGCCCGCAACGGTCATCTGTTTACGAGTGAAGGTGTGATCAAAATACGCAATGCGCGTCATAGAGATGACACGTCACCACTTGATACTAAGTGTGATTGTTATACCTGTAAAAATTATTCACGGGCGTATCTTTACCACTTAGATCGTTGTAATGAGATTCTGGGTGCGCGTTTAAACACCATTCACAACTTGAGATACTATCAAATGTTAATGGAAGGTTTGCGCGGTGCGATTGAGACGGGTACATTAGACGCCTTTGTGGCGGACTTCTATACCAGTCAAGGTCGCGAAGTACCAGAGTTAGTCGATTGATTTTTTGCTAATAAGAAGAGAAAAACTATGTTTATTTCAAATGCATATGCAAGCGCTGCCGGCGCACCACAAGGTGGCGGCACGATGGAACTGATTTTCATGCTGGCGATTTTCGGCCTGATTTTCTATTTCATGATTTTCCGTCCGCAATCAAAACGCGTTAAAGAGCACAAAAATCTGATGTCTTCATTAGGCAAAGGCGATGAAGTGTTAACCAGTGGTGGGATTTTAGGCAAGATTGCAAAAATCAGCGACGAAAGCGATTACGTGTTACTGAGCTTGAACGACACAACACAAATCACGATCAAAAAAGACTATATTGCAGCTGTATTGCCTAAGGGCTCTATCCAGTCGTTGTAAGCCAAGAGGGCTCAGGCGTGTTAAATAAATACCCAATGTGGAAAAACATTATGGTGATGCTCGTCATCGCCATAGGTTGTTTCTATGCCGTACCTAACCTTTTTGGTGAAGATCATGCGGTGCAAGTGGTGGCGACTCGAGGTGCTGAAGTAACTGCATCTACCCAAGCCAGTGTGAACGAGCTGTTAGCCAGTAAGAGCATTGCGGTAAAGCGCTCTGAGCTTGAAAAAGGTCAGTTGTTGGTCCGTTTGCAAAATGCGGATCAACAGCTACTGGCGAAAGAAATCATTGCTGACAGTTTAGGTGACAAGTTTACTGTGGCACTTAACTTAGCGCCTGCGACGCCTAAGTGGCTCGAGTCCATGGGCGGCAGCCCAATGAAGCTCGGTCTTGACCTTCGCGGTGGTGTGCATTTCCTCATGGAAGTGGACATGGGCGAAGCGATTCGTAAGATGGAAGAAGCTAAAGTTGCTGATTTCCGTTCACAATTACGTGAAGAAACCATTCGTTATGCTGGTATTCGTGTTAATGCTACTGGAATTGAAATCAAGTTCCGTGATGCTGAAAACTTAGCGACTGCCGAGCGTTTCCTTAAGACTCGCAATAAAGATATGGTGTTCACCGACGCTAGCCGTGGCGAAGATTTCGCGCTGCAAGCTGTGATGAGTGAAGCTTATCTAAAGCAGATTAAAGAAGAAGCACTGCAACAAAACATTACTACCATTCGTAACCGTGTTAACGAGTTAGGTGTGGCTGAGCCTGTAGTACAACGTCAAGGCGCCGAGCGCATTATCGTTGAGCTGCCAGGTGTGCAAGATACGGCTCGTGCTAAGGAAATCTTAGGTGCAACCGCATCAATTGAATTCCACATGGTGGATGACAAAGCCGATCCGAATGCTGCGCAATCAGGCCGTGTACCTGCGGGTTCTGAAGTGTATCAGCGCCGCGAAGGTGGCACTGTGATATTGAAGAAAGAAGTGATGTTGACGGGTGACCATATCACTGGCGCACAACCTAGCTTTGACCAGTACAGTCGTCCTCAGGTCAGTATCAACCTCGACGCTAAAGGCGGTACCATTTTTTCTGACGTGACCAAAGACAACATAGGCAAGCCTATGGCGACTTTGTTCATCGAATATAAAGACAGTGGTGATCGCAATGCCGATGGCAGCGTTAAGATGCAGAAAATCCAAGAAGTGATTTCTGTCGCGACCATTCAAGCCCGTTTAGGCCGTAACTTTGTGATCACTGGCTTAAGTCATGGTGAAGCACAAAACCTTGCGCTATTACTGCGTGCGGGTGCCTTGATTGCTCCTGTATCAATTGTTGAAGAACGTACCATTGGTCCAAGCTTAGGTGCTGAAAACATTCAAAGCGGTGTACAAGCTATGGTATGGGGTATGGCAGTTGTCTTACTCTTTATGTTGGTTTACTACCGTAGCTTTGGGCTTATTGCTAACCTGGCTTTAACCGCAAACTTAGTCATGGTTGTGGGCGTTATGTCTATGATCCCTGGCGCTGTGTTAACCCTACCCGGTATTGCCGGTATGGTGTTGACGGTCGGTATGGCGGTTGACGGCAACGTGCTGATTTATGAGCGTATTCGTGAAGAGCTTCGTGCAGGACGTAGCGTACAGCAGGCAATCCATGAAGGTTATGGTAATGCTTTCTCAACTATCGCCGATGCGAACATCACCACCTTCATCACTGCGCTCATTTTGTTTGCCGTAGGTACTGGTGCGATTAAAGGCTTCGCTGTGACCTTAATGATAGGTATTGCGACTTCTATGTTTACCGCCATCGTGGGTACTCGCTCAATCGTTAACGCGATTTGGGGTGGTAAGCGCGTGAAGACTCTGTCTATCTAAGGGGAAGTGACAATGATTGAAGTTTTATCCTTAAAACATACAGTAAACTTCCTCCGCCATGCACTGCCTATTAGCGTTATGTCGGCAGTGTTAGTGCTGGGCTCGCTGGTATCACTCGCGACTAACGGTATTAACTGGGGTCTTGATTTCACTGGCGGTACTGTTGTTGAAATGGAGTTTACTCAGCCGGTTGATTTGAATGCGCTGCGTGTGCAACTGACGACGCCAGATTCCGAAGGTGCGATCGTGCAAAACTTCGGTTCTAGCCGTGACGTACTTGTACGTTTACAGGTGAAAGAAGGCGTTAAGAGCGATGTGCAGGTTAAGTCTGTCATGGAAGCCGCGCAGAAAGTTGACCCACAAGTGCAGCAGAAGCGTGTTGAGTTTGTTGGCCCACAAGTGGGTAAAGAACTGGCAGAGCAAGGCGCATTGGCGGTATTAGTCGCGCTGATTTGTATCATGATCTATGTGTCGTTTCGTTTCGAATGGCGCTTAGCGTTTGGTTCTGTAGCGGCATTGGCGCACGATGTCATCGTGACCTTAGGGGTGTTTTCGTTATTTCAATTGGAATTTGACTTGACCGTATTGGCGGGCTTGTTGACGGTGGTGGGTTACTCACTTAACGATACTATCGTGGTATTTGACCGTATCCGTGAGAACTTCCTTAAGCTGCGTAAGAGCGATCCTGAAGAAATAGTTAACATTTCAATCACTCAAACTATGAGCCGTACCATTATTACAACGGGCACGACTTTGGTGACTGTTGTGGCCTTGTTCCTTAAGGGCGGCACTATGATCCATGGCTTTGCGACTGCATTGCTGTTGGGGATTTTTGTGGGTACTTATTCCTCTATCTATGTGGCGAGCTTCTTGGCCGTTAAACTGGGTATCAATCGTGAACACATGATGCCAGTTGAGATTGAGAAAGAAGGCGCAGACCAACCTCCTATGATGCCTTAAAGGTTAATTTGGAGTTAAAAAGCCACCGACGAGGTGGCTTTTTTTTGCATCGATTTTGAGGCGTATCTGACATTCTGCTAGCAAACTCACAAAGTTATAGTCAGTTATGCTGTAAAAAGTGAATGTTAATTTATTTAACAACTGATGTAAAAATCAGCGCTCGACAGCCTCGGCTATTTAGCAGTAGGATGTCGGCAACCCATATTCCAGAGAGTTGTAGCCGTAGGATGTCGCATGGAAGAACGTAAAGTGTTAGTTGCTGGTGGTAATTTATTGCAGGCCCACACATGGAAAGGTTTATTGGAGGCCTGTGGCATTCATGTTGAACTCAGAGGTGAAGCGTTATTAGGCGGCATTGGTGAACTCCCTACTGGGATGCAAAACGTCGAGTTATGGGTAGGTGAGTCCCAATACGCGTCAGCACAAGTTCAATTGAATGCGTTGGATGTTGAAAGTCCGCAATGGCAGTGTGTGCAATGCCATGAGACTAATGAAGGCAGTTTTGAGCTTTGCTGGCAATGTAGCTCAGAGCGCAGCGAAAGCCACAACTAGCCTTTTCACTGGCAACCTTCTCAGCTTTGCGGTGAGGCTGAAAGATTGCGTCTGCAGGATGAGAAGATTACACTTGGCTGATAAGCTGACATTCATTATGTCATTCAATATCTTATCTAGGAGTTAGTGATGCAGCATCCCAATGCATTTTCCGCCCTTGTTGACGCTATTCTGCCTAATATCACTGAAGTGACAATCGAAGCATATCAGGCCGATGACCGCTGGCACCTTGTTGATGTGCGTGAGGATCGTGAGTGGCTGCAAGATCATTGACCCCAAGCGAAACATTTAAGCTGGGGTATTTTAGAGCGTGATATCGAAGCGCGTTTCCCCGATAAAAATACACCCATATTACTCTACTGCGCGGGTGGTGCGCGTTCCGCCTTGGCTGCCCATAATCTGCAACTTATGGGTTACGCCCACGTTGCCTCTATGATTGGTGGCTATAAGGGCTGGGTACAGCGTCAACTGCCAGTGGTGCAGGACTAAGCGTTCAGGATCTCATCTAATGCAATATTTTCCCTTGTTTGTCGATACGGTTAATTTGAATGTTCTACTGGTGGGCGCGGGCGATGTGGCGAGCCGTAAGTTAGCACTGCTGACACGTACTGAAGCCAATATCCACGTGGTAGCGCCAGAGGTGAACCTTGAAGTGCAACGTTATGCAGATGCTGGCCGCATTTTGTTATCCCAGCGTGAAGTCGTCCATGCCGACATTCAAAATTATGATTTGGTGTATTTAGCTACGGCAAACGACAGTCTTAATGCCGAGTTAGCGACCTTAGCTACCGCGCGTGGTATCTGGGTTAATGCCGTTGATAATCCCGCCTTTTGCCGCTTTATCACTCCTTCTATTGTGGATCGAGGTCGTTTAGTGGTCGCGATCAGCACTGCGGGCGCAGCGCCGGTATTTGCACGCACGATTCGCTCGCGTTTAGAATCTAGCCTACCGCAGTCACTCAAACCGTTATTCGATTTTGTCGCCGATAGACGCGTCGAAGTACAAGATAAGCTCGATTCAACCTCGAAACGCCGCTTATTTTGGGAGCGATTTTTCGATACCAATGGCGACCGTTTTGATAGTCGTACCACTGAGCATTACCATAATGCGTTTAATAACTTAGTCAGCCGCGGCGAAATCCTTTTGTTGGATGATACAACCTCTGTGGACTTACTGCCGCTCGCCGCCATGCCGCTATTGCAGCGCCTCGATTGTATATACAGCCAAGGTGATTTAAGCGTTGAACTCGCTGAACTTGTTCGCCGCGACGCAGATCGCGGTTTTTTACCCGCTTTCAGTGAGTTGAGTCAACAGTATGAGCTGGGTACGCGCATGCTACTGGTAGCGGATACGCAAAAAATCAGCTTGTTGAAAGCCCATTTCCCCATGGCTAAACATCTGCGACCCGGTGCGATTTAACCTTCTGTTCGATTGCACGTTTTGTTCGATTTCATGGGCGTACCTTATTGTTCGTTTGAGCTAATGCCGAGTCTCAGGTAGACTCGGCAGCCTTATTTTAGGATTTCGCTGTTTCAGGATTTCACTCTGCATTTAGGATGACTATGGCCCTCAAGGCGACCGTGTTTAAAGTCAATTTACAGATAGCCGATATGGATCGGAATTATTACCAAGACCATCAATTGACGCTTGCACAGCATCCTTCCGAAACCGATGGCCGCATGATGGTGCGTTTACTCGCGTTTATTGTGAATGCCAGCGAAACCTTAAGTTTTAGTAAAGGTCTGTGCGTTGATGATGAGCCAGAGCTATGGGACAAAACCCTATCCGGTGAAATTGATCTGTGGGTTGAGTTTGGTCAGGCCGATGAAAAATGGCTGCGAAAGGCCAGCGGCCGTGCCAAAGTCGTGCAGCTCTTTACCTATGGTGGTCGCAGTGTACCGATTTGGTGGAAACAGAATCAGCAAGCGTTAGAGCGTTATCAGAATTTAAAAGTGTGGAATATTGCCGAAGAGTACGTCACGGCGATGGAAGCCTTTGTTGGGCGTAATATGGCATTGCAAGTTTCGATTAGTGAAGGCCAAATTTGGTTATCGGATAATGAAACCAGCGTGTTGATTGAACCTGAAATCCTCAAAGATATTGAATAACATGTTTTGTAAAAAAAGAGCCTGCAATTGCAGGCTCTTTCCGTTTATCACTTTTAAGTATCAGTAAGAGTATCGATTTTGATTTATTTGAAGCTCAGTTCCCAGCTATCGATATAACCAGCATCACCACGGCCACTGTCTACGGCTTTTAACTTCCATACGCCGTTCGAATTCGCACCTGTCATATCTGCGGTATAGCTCTTATTGATATTGTCTGCACCAAGACCTGTGTTGTTATGCAGGGTAACCGTTTTTCCTGAAGGGCTGATCAGCTGCACTTTTAAGTCACCAATGTAAGGGTGGACTATGTTCACGACTGCAGTCACAGTACCTGAATCACCTGTGCGAGTAACCGTGATTGGGCTAGTGATCCCCGCCGCTTTGTTATCAGGAATATTATAGTTATCAGTATTGCTATAGCTCGTTGGCGTACCGCCGCCATTAGACGCTGTGTAGCTCGCCGTTAACGACACACCAGTGAAAGCCGAATCGCCTTTCACCATGGCATAGTAAGTGCCTGATTGTACGTTGGTGATTGGACAAGACTCACTATTGCCACTTTTATACGGACGGCAATCGTAATTAGTGGTGGTTGGCGCTGCGCCATATTGCACATACAAGTCCGCATCACCTGTGCCACCGTTCATCACAAAGCCTAGGTTAGTTGCACCTGCTGGAACTTCAAATGAAAAATGTAATTCTTCACCTGTTGCGCCTGCTAAACCTGTTTTCGCCACACCGTTCACGAGAACACTATCACCCGGTTCGGTTGGATCGACAGGACCCGTTGGACCAGTACAAGATGCGTCTAGGAAGGCTTTTGCTGCAACTGCATTAACTAAACCATAGCCATAGTAGTTGTCACGACCCGCAGTACCAAGATCTTCGGCTGTCATTTTCAATGCGTTACGGACTTGCGCCGCACTACATTCTGGGTGGTAGCTCCACACTAAGGTCGCAACACCTGACACATGCGGTGTCGCCATAGATGTACCGTTGTAGTACTCGTAATCTTTATTGCCTTGGTTGCTGACAGTGACTGTGGCGCCCAGTTGATTGCGCAGTGCTAAGCCTGTTGCACGATCAACAGATACAGAAACCATATTGATTTCGTTGTTAGCATCCACAAGGAAGGGGTTTTGTAAGCCGGGTAATGCCGCGTTACTGTAAACAATCGTCGCACTGGCACCCGCATTCTTGCAGGCTTTAGCTGCGTTAATTTCAGGGTAGCTAGTGCCTTGATTACCAACACGTTCCACTAAACAAATCTTATTGGTCATGTTGCCGCAGTTGAAGCTTGTGCCGCTAACGGTACATTCTGCCAAAGTTGCAGTGCTGGTACCGTTAAATGGTGCGGGGACATAGCTGCCACCAGAGGATATCAGGCGATTGTGCGGCACGACACCTGAGTCAAAGTAAGACTGACTGCCGATAGTGATATCGGCTAAACGGCCTTCGCCACGGGTAACAGTCGATAGAACGGCTTCACCAGGGCCTGATATTTCCACTTGGTTAGTGTATTGGGAGAATGCTGAGTGGTCTTTATGGTTATCCACAGAGGCGACAGACATGACGCCATCGTAGGATGCTGGGTAGCTGTGAGTGCTATTCCCCGCGTTCCCCGCAGCAGCAATCAGGAGAACACCATTATTATAGTGGGCGGCCAGAGCGTTACGCTCAGTGGTACTAGAACCTGAACCACCTAAACTCATAGTGACAACATTGGCGCCGTTGGTGACGCAAGTGTCTACGGCAGCGACTAAGGATGAAGAGTAGCCCCAGCCAGATTCATTAAACACTTTGATCACATGAATATTGGCATTTTGATTTGGCATAACGCCGATCACGCCATCATTGTTGGCAATCGCCGCAATCGTCCCCGCAACGTGCGTACCGTGGGCGTTATTATTGCCCGGCTCAAACCAGTTACCCGTGCCTGAGTTATTGGTCCCTGTGACATTGTTGCCACCTAAGTCGCTGTGACTACGGTCGTAGCCTGAGTCGATAATACAAATAGTGCGGTTGCCAGCTTGGCTGTCGCTTAGCTGGGTTGCTCCTACAAAAGTTTGGCCCCAAGGCGTACTTTCACTTAGAAAGCGGCGTGGCATATCTTCTTCGACATATTCCACATCAGCACGGGTTTTTAAGGCATTGATCCCTTTGGCATCGAGTTTCACCGAGTAACTGTTACTGCGGCCGATACGCTTCATTTCCTTCGCTTGTACTTTATTTAATGCGGTATGTTGGGCACTGATTTCAGCCATTTGTGGCTGATAATTCATTGTGGTTGGTAGCGTATCTGTTGTCGCGTCATTGAGTGACTGCAGATCACTCGTTGATTGCACACTATTGGCTGACATGATGGCCGCGGCATCAGTGTTTTTAAACTTCACAATGTAACGCTTTGGCAGTGGGGAGGTTTGTGCTTGTAATGCTGCGGCAAAACCTGGGGCTTGTGGTGCTGCTTGTACACCGGCTGAGATCGCAATAGCTAAGCTTGAAAGGCTTAACGCTATTTTAGTGGTTCTGTTGATTGTCATGTTCTTCTTCCATGGTCAATTTAGTGTTAATCATTATTATTTTATGTTTCATAAGAATAACTACGACTCAGATGCTACTCGGTTAGTGAATTTATCTGCGACCACGTAATTTGTAAATCAATTGTTAACAGTATGGCGGTTGGTAAGTATTTAGATTTAATAGGCATTTATAGTGCATATAAATTCAAGCTGTAACGATTTGTAACCAAATTTTATTAAAATATTTGTTTTTTTATGTGATAAACGTGAATAAGTGAATACGAATTTACGACTTCATATGAGGGCTTTTGATTGATTTTACCGTTATCAATGCATTGAAATTTATATATATATTTTTTTGTAATTAAAAATAACAAAAACAAACTTTAAGTTTTCATCATAATGATAATATTTTCTCAAGTGATTGATTATGCGAAATTGTTGCAAAAGGCTGTCAATAGGGTGGCAGTTGCCAATTGATTGACTTTACTTAGGCTGTTTGGGAATACGGGTGTTACTTATTTTATAGAACTACTAAAAAATCCTGTGCTCTTTCGTCCACAATAAATCTGGTAAGAACCTATTAATCCACCCCTGCTTAATTTCGATATTTTATTTAGATAATAAAAAAGCGCCCTAGGGCGCTTTTAGCCGTTAAACTTTGAATGACTAGAGCGAGGTGAGAGTACTAAAGTGATTTATTCTTACTTCCCCACACTAGAGCCAATTTGATGGTTGTGAATTACTTAGCGGGCGTTTTTTGCGCTTCAACTAAGGTGGAATAGCCGCCACCATTATAGGTTTGGGTGTATCCGGCAGCGACTAAGGCTTCGGTCGCAATACTGCTACGACGGCCGCTGCGGCAATACAAGACGACGGGAGCATCTTTGGCGATGCCACGCTTAGCAAACTCCTCTGTCACTTGCTCAAAGGGAATATTGACCGCATTCGCTAAATGACCTTCGGCAAATTCTTCAGGCGTTCTAACATCGAGCACCATAGCGCCTGAGGCAATTTTATCCCATGCGATTGCAGGATCTTGGTCGGCTGCGCTGGCTATCATGGACATTAGCAGCAGTGGCATGAGAACCAGTGATTGCAGGCTTAATAGGGCTAAGCGCATTAGGCTTTGGCCACGGGTTACGAGGTTGTGGGTCACTTTATCTCTCCTTGACGGCTTTTTGGCACGCTTGTATTAACCAAGCGTGTACTTGCTCACCTATCTCTTATCTTAACTCTTAAGTAGTGACTTTATGTGGCTTAGCTTTGTTTAGCAATTTCAGCCTCTGATTTTACACCCAATTTTCGTAAAACCATGGCGGCAGGACAAAAACCGGTAAAAGCACTTTGGAATAGGTTAGCGCCAACAAATGCGGTTAACCACAGAAAGTTGTGGTGCACATAGGCGGTTAACACCAGTGACAGTAACACCATAAATCCGGCAAAAGCCATAATACTGCGTTCTAATGACATACCTTACTCCTTGAAGCCATCTTGGTGATGGCCTTTGTTGTGGTTAATTTTGTGTTTGTATCTGAACAGTATTCATACGGTTTTTCATGGCCGTGTAGTACAGCACAGGGATGACAACTAAGGTCAGTATGGTCGAGATAAAAATACCAAAGATCAGACTGATCGCTAAGCCATTGAAAATCGGATCATCAAGAATAAACAATGCCCCTATCATGGCTGCAAATGCAGTCAGCATGATAGGTTTAGCTCGCACGGCGCCAGAGTGGATCACTGCCCGCTCAAAGGGCACGCCGGATGCGGTTTCTTGATTAATAAAATCGACCAATAATATCGAGTTACGCACAATAATCCCCGCCAGCGCTATCATGCCTATCATGGACGTCGCGGTGAATTGTGCTCCGAGCAGGGCATGTCCAGGCATTACGCCAATCACAGTCAGTGGAATTGGCGCCATGATGATAAGCGGCACCAGATACGATCTAAACTGCGCGACCACCAATAAATAAATCGCAATCATACCGACCGCATAGGCGATACCCATGTCTCTAAAGGTTTCGTAGGTGATCTTCCATTCGCCATCCCAGAGCACGGCGACTGAGTCTAACCCTGTGGGTTGGTGAATATAATGCTGATCAAACCCTAAGCCATCGGCGCCATCGATTTTGCCCGCCATATCGAACATGCCGTAGAGCGGGCTGTCCAGTGGTCCCGACATATCGGCGACGACCATGATCATAGGGATCATATTCTTATGGATAATCGGTGCATCGATTTTGCCACGTTTGATGGTTACCAGCTCAGAGACAGGCACAGATTGCCCCGTTTGGCTCAGTAACTTCATATTCAGCACTTGCTCTAAATCGACTTTCGCGCCTTCGTTTAATTGCAGGCGGATAGGTATCGGTTGTTTTTGCTGGGCTTGATGTAAATAGCTCACATCTTTGCCGCCAACTGAGGTGGCAATCAAGTCGACAATATTGCTGTAGGGCACGGCCATCAGGCTGGCTTTACTGCGGTCGATCATTACTTGCCATTTTTGCTGGGCGGCGGGCAAGAAAATATCGATATCGACCACATCTTTGGTTTCATGGAACAGCGCCTGCATCTCATATGCGGCTTGCTCGCGAATAGCGGGACTTGGGCCATACACTTCTGCAACCAGCGGCGACCACACTGGTGGTCCAGGTGGCACTTCAACCACTTTGATATTGGCTTGATATTGCTCGCCAATTTGCTGCAGTTCGTCTCGCACCGATACCGCTATGCTGTGGCTGTCGCGCTTGCGGTGTTTCTTATCCACTAGATTCACTTGGATGTCGCCAAGTTCTTGGCTGTGACGCAGGAAATAGTGGCGCACTAAGCCGTTAAAGTTCATTGGCGCGTTAGTGCCCGCATACAATTGCAGATGCTCGACCTCAGGGACGGTTGTTAGGTAGCGACTCAAATCCTGCAATACTCTTTGTGTTTGCTCTACGGGAGTGCCTTCTGGCATGTCCACCATTACTTGAAACTCGGACTTATTATCGAAGGGCAGCATTTTAAGCACCACGAGCTGACCCACGGGGAGCGCGACGGCGATGCCGATTAACACAAATACGCCGGCAGCCAGTCCCACTCTTGCCTTACGGGCATTTTTACCCAGTAGGAAAGGGCCAATTAAGTGAGTAAAGAGGCGCACCATTTTCGTTTCAGCTTCATCCTCGTGCGAGGCTTGGGCAGTATCGTGTTGGTCATTATGTTTCAGCAGTTTACGACTGAGCCAAGGAGTGACCACAAATGCCACTACGAGGGAAATTAACATGCCCATACTGGCGTTGATGGGGATCGGGCTCATGTAAGGCCCCATTAAGCCCGATACAAAAGCCATCGGCAGCAAGGCTGCGATAACAGTAAATGTCGCCAGAATCGTCGGGCCACCGACTTCATCGACCGCCACAGGAATAAGCTCGCTGAAGGAATTTTTGCCGAGCGCCATATGCCGGTGGATGTTTTCTACTACGACTATGGCATCGTCGACCAAGATGCCGATGGAGAAAATCAAGGCGAACAAGGACACGCGGTTTAAGGTAAATCCCCACGCCCAAGAGGCGAAAAGGGTGATCGCTAGCGTGATAATAATGGCTACGCCCACGACTAAGGATTCGCGTGCGCCCATGGTTAAAAAGACCAGCACGACTACGGCGCTGGTGGCAAAAATCAGTTTTAAAATAAGGGTGTTAGATTTATCCGCCGCGGTTTCGCCATAGTTACGTGACACTGTGACTTCGACATTTGCCGGGATCAACACATTGTCGACTTTAGCTATCCGCTCAATCACACTGTCGGCGATATCGACGGCATTTTGGCCTGCTTGTTTACCAATTGCGATTGTGACGGCGGGATAAATGTCGGTTTTATCTGCGTGCCAAACGCTCTGTTTAGGGATATCACGTTTTAAGCTGATTTCGGCAATATCCGCCAAATAAATCGGAATAGTCTTGCCTTGTTTATCTTGATAGACACTGACGACTAATTGCTTGAGATCGTCGATGGATTGTAAAAACTGCCCAGCTTGGACCTTTATCTCTTGATTGCCTTGCACTAAGGATGCAGGCATAGAGACCATATTATTGTCATTCAGGCTTTGTCTTAACTTGTCGTAGGTCAGATTAAAGCTGTTCATCTTGGCGGGATCGATACGTATGTTGGCCACCATATCGTGCTGGCCAACGGTATCTATTTCGCGAGTGCCGGGAATACGCTTAATTTCGGTTTCTAATCCAAGGGCGACATGGGTTAGCTGCTCAGCAGACACTTGCCTGTCCTTAGACCACAAGGTCAAACTGACAATGGGCACATCATCGATGCCGCGGGGTTTAATTAGCGGATCGCCCACGCCAGCGCCCCTTGGCAATTTATCCATATTGGAATAAATCTGGTTGTATAGGCTGACGATGGCATCATTGCGCCCGACGCCGACCTTAAAGATGACGATGATCAGCGCGCCATCGGGTTGGGAGAACGAATACAGAGTATCTATGCCTTTGATTTCGGAGATCACTTGTTCCGCTGGCAGAGTGACTAAGTTTTCAACTTCCGTGGGTGTCGCGCCGGGAAAAGGGATAAACACATCGGCAAAGGTGACATCAATTTGTGGCTCTTCTTCTTTTGGCGTGACCAAAATGGCGAATAAGCCAAGTAAGAGCCCGAGAAGTGCTAATAGCGGCGTGATGGCGCTATTTTGAAAGGCAGCGGCAATTCGTCCGGAAATCCCAAGTGTGGTTTGTGGTACTGGAGCATGTTTCATAAAACAACCTCGACAAAGCTTAAGTCGCTAGGGAATTTATTGCTTCTTGCTGAGCAACACTTGGTAGGCATCAACGGCCACCTTGTCACCCGACTTAAGGCCCGCAAGCACTTCTACCTCGCCATCTAAGGGCTCAGTGACACGGACTTGGGTCAGCACAAAGGCTTCGCCTTGTTTAAGGTAAACACTGCTCAGTTCGTTCATTGTGAGCAGTGCAGAGGCGGGCAGTTGGATTTTTTCCCGAGCGCCATTTTTAAAGGAAGCTTTTGCCCAAGTACCGGGTTGAAGATTGGCTTCATTTTCTGGCAGATTAATTCGCACTTGATAACTGTGGCTGACAGGATCGGCGAAACTGAAAATCGTGAGGTCGGTTGAGGTGAACTCGCGCCCATCACTTAAACGGACGAGAAATTCGGGGGAATTTTTAAGTTGGTTAATGTAACGCTGTGGTACTTGGGTAATGGCGCGCATTTGACTCGTGGAAAACCCTGAAAGTAGTGCTTGTCCTGGGCTTACGGTTTCGCCAAGTTCGACAAAACGCTCAGTGACTATGCCACTAAAAGGCGCTGAAACGACAGTGTATTTTAAGGATTCGTTGGCTTTGATGACACGGGCTTGTGCTGCACTGACGGCTTGTTCTGTTGCTTTAGCATTGGCGGTGGCTTCATCCATCGCGCCCTTAGAAATCGCGCCTTGGGGAAATAGCTCTTTATAACGTTTGTATTGTGCCTGAGCTTCGACATTTAAAGCCTTCGCTTTGGCTAGATCAGCCTCAAAGCTTGCCAGTTCAGCGCCTTGCTCTTTACTGGTAATTTCAAGTAGGGCGGCTCCTTCGGGGACGACATCGTTAACATCGTAGTTGAGTTTGACAATACGACCAGAGGTTTGCGCCGATACCGTCGCTGCTTTTACTGCTTCAATGGTGGCGTCTAAGGTGACCCAATTCGGATAGGGTTTATTTAAGACTTCGATGGTTTCGACTGAGGCAGCCTGAGCTTGAGTATTGGAAAGTGCCAGCAGTAAGAAAAAAGCACGAGAAATTGATGTCATAACTTATATCACCCCAGATGTAATTTATGAGAAAATTCTAATGGAGTTGTTTTCAATAGGCAATCAATATTTATTAGAAAAATTTAATGTAGTGTTTTTACCTAATTTAGGAATAAGGAATAAGGAATAAGGCCTATAGCGCCTTATTCCTCGTGCTTCAGAGTTTCAAATTAAGCCTAAAATTTAGTCATTTAAATAATAGGTTAGTGTGGAAACGATGCGAATTTGTTTAATGTAAGGCGTGCTGCTGTCGCGGTCTGAAATAGTGAACTGGCCTTGACTCGCACTTTTAATTTTTCCGAGGCGAGAATCCGAATCCTTAGCAAATTTTTCAGCCACTTCGCGGGCATTTTGAGTCGCTTCTTGCACCATGATAGGTTTGACTGAGTTGAGATCGGTAAACAGAAACTCAGTGCGATTATCATAATCTTGGCTAGCGATCGCTATACCTTCTTTTACTAAGTTAATCATTTGCTTACGGGTGTTCAGCATGAGATCAATCTGTGGGGTATAAACCGATAGGTTCACTTTTGCCGAGTAACGGTATCTGACGTTGGGATCGACATAACCTTGGGCTTGGCGATCTTCAATTGAAGGCAAAGAGACAGTAATTTCGCTGTCGCTAAAGCCTTGTTCCTTTAAAAACGCTACAACACGATCGGTTTTTTGCTGAACCGTCTCGTAGAGTTTAGGCAGATTGTTATCGACCTCAGTGAAATTGATTGGCCAAATTGCCACATTGGCTTTAACTTCTTTTTCCGCTAAGCCCTTTACCGTGACAGTGCGTTCCATGGCTTTCATTTGCAATAGTGCTGAGCTTGCTGTCTGGCCTACATAAACAAGTCCAGCGCAAAGGAAACCACCTAACAGCAGGGCAGGAAGGATGTTACTTTTTTCCATAAAAAGAATCTCTTGATTAGATGAACTCAGTCTACGATACCGAATAAACCTCAGTTATGCACTGGGTTTATTCGGAATAGATGCCGCTTAAGGCAGAGGAGATTATGTTGAGAGATGAGTTTTGAAATATCTGTTTAAAGCATTTATTTTTCAGGAGGGATGGCGCTTGGCTGCCATAATTCGACTTTATTGCCATCAGGGTCAATAAACCAGCCAAAGCGGCCAAATTCTGAATCTTCAATATCACCAATCGGTTGACCGCCACCTTGCTCTACTTGTACGAGGGCTTGCTCTAAATCGTCAACGACAAAGTTGAACATAAACCCTTTATCTGAGGGGGCGAAATAGTCCGTGCTATGGGCGAAAGGGGTCCAAACATGGTAGCCAAGAGTTGATTTATCTGTGTGATAAAACGCGGCGCCGCCCCAGTTTTCAATGGGGACTTGAAGATGGGTTTTGTACCAAGTTGCCAAGGCAACGGGATCGACACTTTTAAAGAAAATTCCACCGAGTCCAATGACTTTAGCCATAGCCGTAGCTGCATTTACAGGAGTATGAATTAACTTTAGGCAATAAATGCTTAAGATACAAAAAAGCCGCAAAAAATGCGGCTTTTGGTGTTAGTAATTTATCTTAGAACTGGTAGCTGTATTGAACTGAGTAGTACATACCACTCGATTCAGTAATCGCATTAACAGGGCCTGCGATTGCGCTGTTTTCGATCAGGTGAACTTCTTCACCTTTAATATAAGCGATACCAAAGTCAACCGTGTTTTGTGGGTTGATGTGGTAGCTCATACCCGCTGTATACCAGTTACGGTCAGAGTCTGGGAATGAAATAGAGCTGATTTCGTCCACAACGCCTTGGTCATGCATATAACCCGCGCGCACGGTGAATTGTTCGTTGATTGTGTAAGTGCCACCTAGGCTGAATAACCATGAATCTTTCCATTGGTATTCTTTCAGAGCAACGTCGCCAGCTTGCAGTTGAGTACCTGCACCCGCTTGACCTGGAATAATAGTGGCTACGCCATCTTTAGCCGTGATTTGTTCAAAGTTGCTCCACTGGGTGTACTGCGCAGTGTAGTGCACTGCAAACTTAGGTGTGAGCTGATGGAAACCAGCAACTTGGAAAATATCCGCAAGGGGTACGTCTAAGCTGTCAAAGCTTGTCGCTAGTGCTGTTTTTGAACCTAAACCAACGGCAGATAGATCTTTAGTGCTGATCGTGTTGATATCACCTTTAACATTCACTGTTGGGCTGAAACGGTAGCTGATACCGAAACGATTGTCTTTATCTAACTCAATTGTGGCACCCACAATACCACCAAACGCCCAACCGTCAGCGTCGACGTCAACCAGAGGTGTCGCGCCCATGTTACGGGTTAAACGACCTTCACCGTAAATGGCATCAATACCAGCACCGATACTGAACATGTCATTAATACGGTATGAAAGGCTGGTGTTAAAGTTAACCGTTGTTACTTCTGTTTCGCCAAGCAGATCATAAGGTGCTTGTGAGCCTGCTGGTAAACTCTTTGAAAGTGAGCTGGCATCGGTACCGGTACCAAAGTTAGAGAAAGCGGCAAAACCTACGGCGAACTTATCGTCGATTGGGTGAATGTAGAAAATATTAGGGATAATTTTAGAGCTACCCGCGTCATCGATGCTGCCTAAGTCTACGCTACCGGCCTTAAAGTTAACGTCTTTAACATCAACAGTAATATCGGCATAAGTTAAGCCGAAGGAGATCGCATCTTTATCGAATAATGCCATAGCAGCAGGGTTACGTGATAACACAGAAGCGTTATCGGCAATAACCGCATCACCCGCAAATGCACGGCCCATACCAGTTGCTGATTGGCTGTTTAGTTGAAAACCTGAAGCTAAGGTTTGTGTGCTTGCTAATGCAACAGAAACGGCAATGAGTGTCTTGTTGAATGTTTTCATTATTATTCTCTCTATTTTTTATAAGTATTGGATTTTTATTCGGTCCTAGTCCGCCGAAAGTATTTAAATCCATTTATTAGTCTCCGGCATCTTATGGATTCAATGTACCCTCAACAAGTCCGACCAGAAGTGAAATATGTTAACTTTCAGTTAATTAAAAGTCTTTAAAACAAGAGTGATACTTTAGTATGCTTGAATGGTCTGGCCAGATGCTTGATATGAAGGGCTTTGGGTGCCGCTATGGGTTTCAATTGAAGTTAATGGTTTGTAATGGTGTGTAGGGTATTTAAAAGGATACAAAATGTAAAAAGCGCACACTTGTGCGCTTTTAAACATATGGAAGCATATCTAGATTAGAGTGCAGACTTAAATTGTTCGAACTCTGTCGTTACTTTTTCACTTGGAGCAGAGAATTTACTGACTAAAATACCCGCAATAGTCGCGAATATAAACCCAGGAAGGATTTCGTATACTTCAAAAATGCCACCAGTGAGTTGCTTCCAAATCACCACGGTTAATGCACCGACAATAATAGTGGCGATAGCGCCATTACGGCTATATTGCTTCCAAAACAGGGATAACAAGACTACGGGACCAAAGGCCGCACCAAAGCCTGCCCAAGCATAACTCACTAGGCTGAGCACGCTACTTTCAGGATTGAGTGCTATCACACCTGCAATCACAGCGATAGCGAGTACACCTAAACGACCTACCATCATTAGCTCGCGATCATCGGCCTTTGGGCGCAACCATTTACGGTAGAAATCCTCGGTGATGACACTTGAGCAGACTAAGAGTTGCGAGTCGATAGTACTCATGATTGCCGATAAAATAGCGGCGATTAATAGCCCACCAATCCATGGGTTAAACGCTGCTTGAGCTAAATGGATAAACACTGTTTCAGAATTGGCTAATGGCTCTTTGGCGAAATAGAGCGAGCCTGCGATACCTGTGGCTAACGCGCCAATGAGAGATAACACCATCCAGCTCATGGCTATACGGCGTGACAAGGGCAGGGCATCGGCACTGCCTATCGCCATAAAACGCGACAAAATATGTGGCTGACCAAAATAACCTAGGCCCCATGCGAGCAAAGATAACATGCCGATGGCAGTGGTTTTGTCATTGACCAATGCCAACATCGCGGGATCGATCGTTTCAATACCTGCATGGCTTTCGGGGTGAGCGAAAACGGCGAAAGGGACAATCAATAGGGCGATGAGCATTAAACTGCCTTGGAAAAAGTCAGTCCAACACACGGCAAAGAAACCGCCAATAAAGGTGTAACCGACTATGATGGCCGAGCCAATCACGAGGGCTGCGGTGTAATCAAGCCCAAAGACTTTCTCAAACAAAATCGCGCCACCGACCATGCCAGAGGAGGCATAGAAAGTAAAAAATACCAGAATAGTGATTGCGGAAACAAGTTTGAGATAGCCTTGGGTATCGTGGAAACGTTTCTCGAAAAAATCCGGTAAAGTGAGGGCGTTATCGGCGAGTTGGGTATAAATGCGCAGTCGTTTGGCAACAAATAACCAGTTTAGCCAAGCACCAATAATTAATCCTACGCCAATCCAGGCTGCACCTAAGCCGCTTAAGTAAACTGCGCCGGGTAACCCCAGTAACAGCCAACCTGACATGTCAGATGCACCCACGCTGAGTGCGGTCACTGCGGGGCCCATTTTGCGGCCACCTAAAATATAATCATCAACAGTATCGGTAGCACGGTAAGCCCAAAAACCTATGCCCATCATCAATACTAAGTAACCAACAAATGTGATTAAAATCGGGGTTTCAATCGTCATCTTGCCTTTTCCCATCTTTTTATTATTAAAAGTGGCAAGCATGCTACCAGATGTTTGAACGTGCGCCCATTAGCAGATGTAAGTGTGATTGAAATCTAACCTCCAATAACATAAAAATATCGGAGATTGATTTTTAAATGCAATTTATAACAATGGCTTAAATAAATATATTCTTGATTTCGTCTTTTATATAGCTAAGGTCAGCTTGATCCTCACCTATGAGCAAAATAAATGCATCGGGCGTTTCAAAGCCCATTCCTTGATATTTACCGTCGGCGAAGGTTTTATCCAACACCATACGTTTCTCGAGTGGCACGATAAAGAGTGTCACCTTACTTTGTTCGCCCTGAAGTACTAAGTGCAGGCTTTTTACCCCTTGAAAATCGCAATAAGAGGTGTAATACACTTTGCCCGGTTGTTGGGTAAATTTGGCATTGCCAAAGTCTTTTATCGACGCAAGCTGGGCATTGACTTGACTAAAATTGACATTTTGATCGACATGCAAGGCAATATCTTCATCGTAGACATGGGCCAGTGCATGTTCAGCCAAATCAATAGGCCCTAAGCGTAATAGGCTGAAGCTGATCCCTACCACAAACGCAACCGAGGCTGCCATGGCCACTAAAAAAAACGTTTGCCGGCGCTGTTTATGGTGCTGTTGTAACTGCTGACGCAAAATGAGTTTGTCGGCGAGATCCTCAGCCACATCTACTTTCAATGCGTTGCTCAGTTTGGCATAAAGGTTTTTAAGCTCATTGATTAGGGCTTGGTTTTCTGGCTTGGCATTGATCTGCGCCAGAAAGTCAGCATCTTGATTATGAGGATCTTCATAAGCTTGACGTCTAAATTTAAGCTCATCCATTGGATTGACCTCTCACATCATTCTTCTCAAGTAATTCTTTCAATTGGCTCCTCGCCCGAAATAAACGCGTCATTACGGTGTTGCGATTGAGCTCCATCAGCTCGGCGATTTCATCGCCGCTAAAGCCACCAATGAGCTGGAGTAAGAGTGGTTCGCGGTATTCGATATCCAGCTTGCCAATTTGTCGACGGATCAGATATTGCTCGGTCTGCTCTTCACTGCTATTGGAGATATTGTCTTCCAATGTATCTTGCTCAACGTCGGAATAATCGAACTGTTTACGCTCGAAACGCCGCGCATTTTCACGCCTAAGAATCGTGATCAGCCAAGCTTTCGCCGCTTTATCATCCTTGAGGGAATCCAAAGAGCGCCACGCCCGCAAGAAGGTTTCTTGGGTAATGTCTTCAGCCACGTGCTTATCGCCGCATAACCAATAGGCGTAGCGGAAAATGTCTGCATGTAGCGCCTTGACTAGGCTGTTGTATCGTCGTTGTTTGCTTAGCATGTCAGAAGAGACCGCGGGCTCGACGGATTTCTTGCGCCAGTTAGCAAACATTTTTTATCTTTGGGCTTTTTGGCGGAATATTTAGCATGGTAGCACTCGCTTCTTTGTCATTAACCCCATCATTTATTTAGGATTCAGTGGGCTTAATGGCGCTGATTTTGGGTTTGAATGTTTATGCTCACAGGCCTTAACCGCGTTAAGTAAGGCGGTACATTCGGCGCTTAAGTGGCTATTTGTATTGTTAGAATTCGCACTGCTCGTATTAGCACTGTCAGTATGGTGGCTCTTATCGGCCTTCGCACTGTAGGCTTTGATTTGCAGTTGCTGTATCGCTGCTGCCAGTTGTGGTGACTGCTCAGCAATCTTATCTAATGTCATAGGCGTTTGCTGTAACTCACTGAAATATCGCTGCAATTGCAACATAATTCGGCTTACATCGCCACTGGCGCAGGCTTGCTCTAATCCTTTCAAGCCGGAGGCAGTCACTGATTGTGCTGAACTGATTGAAGAGTTTACTGCAATTGGGGCGGCCGTTTGATTTTTTAAGGCGCGGCGCCAAGCGACTAAGGTGATAATCCAAGCGACTAGAGTGACCAGCCATAGCGCAGCAAAAACAGTGGTTAGCCAAGACCAGCCCTTATCGGCCGCGGAGTTGGTTTCCCATGTTGGTTGAGCTGGCGTATCACTGACAGCACCACCTTCAACGATTATGGTACGTGCGGGCAGCGTTGCAGTTTCTTGACGTTTAAGGCGCGGATTCCACCAAGGCACTTTGATTTCGGGCAAGGTAAAGGTGCCCGCTTTGCTGGGAACGATTGCCGAAGTAATACTGTACTGCGAAACAATTTGTGCATCGCGCACAAAGGTCTGCCGCTGGGGTTTTTCTGGGTATGACTTGAGTTCATCGGGCAGAGTTTGCACTATATCAGGCAGACTATTTTCATCGGCATTGGAAGCCAACAGCGTAATAGTGCGGGTGATAGGGCTACCGACGGTAAACTTTTTAATATCCTCAGGGAAGTTTTCTTTTAGCGCTACTAAATCGGCAACCAGCCATTGGCCTTGGAAGCTTGTTGGTGCGGGATTCACTTGAACTGTCAGTGAGGGAGCGCCTGCTTGCATTGGGCGGCTTTCATTAAAGCCAAACATGCCGCCGCGGCGTTGGGATTCTACCAGCACATCGCCAGCAAAGGTTGCACCTTTGATATTCACTTGGCCGGGCAAATCGGGAATGATGCCATAGGTGCGTTCAATCACGCGGTAACGTCGGCCATCGACTATCTCTGAACCATCCCTATCTTCACCGATTTGTTTGATCTGTGCGCCTTCTATCACAGGTGCACTCAATACGCCCCTTTGTAATTCTACCGCCAGATAGAGTTTCACCTTGTAGGTAATGAGCTGCCCAACATAGGCTTCGTCGGTCGAGACTTTGGCGTCAATGAACAGATTGTTCATTTGCGCGGGCTGGCTACCGGTTTCGACCACTTTGAGTGGAATAGGTGATGAGCTGACGCCGTCAATACTAAAGGCTGGAATGGTTAACTGGCCTTGTTGTTTTGGCGCGAGCAGTACTTGCCAGCGGGTTTCTTTGACTGCATCGAAGTTCATGATTTGCGTGCTGCGACTCACGCTAGTACGGCCGACAATAAAATCTTTCAGTAGGGCGGACGTGTCTAGCTTACCGGTATCGACTTCGTCATCGACACTGATGTTGAGCACAAAGTATTCGCCCTCCATCACAGGGTTGCGATCGACCGAGGCCTCAATTTTGCTAAGTGCAAAGGCGGGATGGGCCACTCCGATGGCAAGGAGTAGCAGGATAAAAAATTGTCTCGTCACCACTGTTCGTTATCCTTTGATATTTGGCCATTTTGACGGCGTTTTTGATATTCCAACTGCATCTTGTTGCGCAGTAACACTTGCGGGTCTTCACTCACGCCCCTCAGTGCTCGCTGCATTTCTGCGGGCAGTGGCTCGCTATTGGTTGGCGGTGCCTCGACCGATTCACTCATAGCAGCCTCTTGTTTATCTCGCGTATTTTGCTCTGGAGCTTCTTTGGCGGCAACGCTTTGCTTTTCCTGTTCTGCTGACTTTTGCTCTTCAGCATCGGCTTTAGCCTGCGCTTGCATCTTAGCTTCATTGTCTGCAGGCTCATTTTCCTGCGCATCCTGCTCGCCATTTTGCTGCTTGGCTTCATCCTGCTGATCCTGAGCATTGCCATTTTGCTTATCTTGCTCAGACTGTTGCTCATCCGTTTTTTGCTGTTCAGGGCTTTGATCCGCGTCGGCATCGTCCTGTTGATCCTGAGACTTTTGTCCCGCTTGATCTTGCTTATCTTTCTGAGCGCTATCTTGGTCAGATTGCTGTTTATCCTGCGATTTTTGGTCACCGGATTGTTGGTCGCCAGACTGTTGAACACCTGATTTGGGATCACCGGACTGCTGATCGCCTTGTTGATCTTGGTTCTTATCCTGTTGCTCGTTTTTACCTTGCTGTTGTTGCTGTTCCTGCAATAACTTTTCAGCAAGTTCAAGGTTGGCCTTCGCCGCAGGGAAATCAGCTTGTTTCTCAAGCGCGGCTTGATAGCGCTCCTTGGCCTTATCGGGTTTACCGAGTTGCATCAACGCATTGCCTTGATTGTAGAGGCCTTGGGCTGAGCTATCTTGCTCGAAGGTTTTTAGTGCTTGCGCAAAATCACCGGCTTTGTATTGGGCGCTGCCACGCCATTGGGGCGACTCAAACTGCTTAGCGGCGTTTGCGTAATCTTGGGATTGATAGGCCTGCATCGCTTGTTGATCTGTTGTTTTCCACACATTGTCCCACACACTGGCATGGGCTGGCTGAGGCACAGCCGCGAGCAGTAAGCTGCCAGCAAGAGTGACAAATCCAACACTGGCCACGATTCCTTGTCTAAAGCTGAAAAGGGCGGGTAGCAGTAATAATAAGGCGAGGTAAGGACCGAGATCCTGCCAAGTTTCACCATCAAGATCTGTGGCTTTCGCATCGCCAGCATCGCTTAACCATTGCTGTAATTGGGCGAGATCATTACCGTCGGTGCGATTCTGGATCAGAACGCCTTTGTTATTCACGGCCAGTTTTTGTAGCAGAGCGAAATCAGTGCTGGCCACAACGACTTCGTTGCTGCTGTCGCGTTGTAATTGTCCATCGGGTAGACGGATTGGCGCGCCTTGGCTGGTGCCAAAAGCGACGACAGCGAGGCGATATTGGGTGCCACTTAATGCCGAGTTAGCCTCATCAAACTGGGCAGCAGTTATGCCATCTGTCATCAGGATAATATCACCGCGAATATGCCCACCTTGAGCCAGTAGCGTTTTGGCTTGGGTCAAGCCTGCCGCTAAGTTTGAGCCACGAACGGGCATGATCTCAGGACTTAAGGTCGGCAGTAAATTGAGTAATGTGCCGGTATCACGGGTTAATGGGCTGATAGTAAAGGCATCGCCGGCAAAGGCGACTAAACCTGTTTCACCTTCTTTAAGATTACGTAGGAGATCCGTTGCCCTAAATTTGGCTTGGGTTAACCGATTCGGCGCAAGATCGGTGGCGAACATAGATACGGACATGTCCATCACCAGTACGCGGCCTTGCTCGGCGGCAAACACAGGTAAGGATTGTTTATTAACGGCAGGTCCGGCGAGTGCCAAGGTCGCAATCAACCAAGTTAAGGCTAATAAATGCAACGGACGGCGGGATTTCTTATTGCCTTGGGTGACCAATATCTTGGCTAAGTGCGGCGCAATATAACGATTCCAAGCGCTGTGGCTCTCGTGTTGCCGCCATAAACTCAACAAGGCTAAGGCTAGCGGCACTAGGGCGAGTAGCCATTCGGGACGAATAAAATGTAGGCTCATTATTTGATGTTCCCCTGTGAAGTGGTTGCGACAGAGGGTTTAACGCGGCGCGCTGCAAAGAGTGGCAATTGACCTAAGGCAATCCACAGACTCGTCAGTAATGTCAGTGCCAGCGGCCAATAGAACAGATCTGCCTGCGGACGATAGCTTAACTGGTCGCGACTCACAGGTTCGAGTTTATCGATTTCTTGGTAAATCTGGTCTAGCTCTTGGCTGTTACGGGCGCGAAAATAACGGCCGTGGGTGACGTCGGCGATATGCTTAAGTTGGTTTTCATCCAGATCCATTGAGGGATTAACCCGCTCGCGGCCAAAGAGTGTACGGCGCTCCATTACATCTGCGCCCACACCAACCGTATAAATAGTAACTTTACGATTAGCGGCAATTTGCGCTGCTTGCTCTGGTTCTATATTGCCCGCGTTGTTAGAGCCGTCGGTCAATAAAATCAATACTCTATTACTCTCGTCCATTTTATCGAAGCGTTTTACCGCTAGAGCGATAGCTTCACCTATGGCGGTTTGCTTACCGACTAAGCCAATTTGTGCTTCTTTTAAAAATTGCGCCACTGAACGTCTGTCTTGGGTCAGCGGCGCCTGTAAATAGGCGTGATCGGCAAAGAGGATCAAGCCGATACGATCACCCTTGCGGCGCTCGATAAAGTCACTGACGACGTGCTGAATTAAAGTGAAACGATCAACGGTTTTGCCATTCACCACCATGTCTTCAATCTGCATACTGCCGGATAAATCCACCGCCATCATCAAATCACGGCCTTGGCTTGGCAGTTCGATAGGTTCACCAAGCCATTGAGGACGAGCAATAGCGAGCACTAACAGGCACCACATCAGCCAGTAGCGTTTGCGGCTCTGACGCGTATTGGCCGTTAAGCTTTGTTTACCCGTTTGGCTTATTCCGGGTAATTGCAGCCGGCCACCATCCACTTGTACTGTGTGTTGGCGCCAAAAAATCAAAGGTAAAGGCAATAATATCAATAGCCAAGGCCATGCAATTGTTAACATTGTGCCTCCGGTTGTTTGGTGTCAGCTGGCTGGATTGGCGCTTGGCTTTTAGCTTGAGCGTCGCCACTAGCTTGAACGTAGCCCTTAGCTAAAACAAGAGTCGACTCAGGCGCACTCAGTTTTGCTTTCGATGCCAACCAAGCCTGTGTGAGTTGATGCAATTCATTGGCTTCAGCTAAGGTCAATGGCGTTGCCTGATGGCGTTTGGCTAATAAGGGGCCGATATGTTGGCGTTTATGCTCGGGTAAATAGCTGTCTAACCAAGCCGCCCAAGCTTCGCCATCTAAGGAGGCTATTGCTTCTCTGCTGAGGTAACTCATGGCGGTGCGCTTTAATAGGCTGTTGACGTCAGAGGCATAGGACGTCGCTTGTCTATCGAGCTGATTGAGTAACTGTTTAGCGGCTTTTTTCGGCGCAAAGTCACGGGCGCGTTTTCTTAGCCAGATAACTAAGAGTGTGATGAGGGCAATCACAAGTGCTAAAACCAGCCAATAACCGATTGCCCAAGGCCAAGCGCCGATCGGATCGGGATGAATAATATCCTGCAGTTGTGCAAGGGCTGGGTTTGACGCCGTAGAAGGCATAGGTACTGTTGCCTGTGGATTGGCTATTTCTGAATTCACTGTTGCTGGATCCATAGTTAACGCAATAATTCCAATTGATGGGCTAGGGGAGCACCCGCATCGATGAGCTGGGTACGTACGCGCAGTTGCTGCATCATGGCGATAAAGTTGTTTTGTTGACGCAGCTGAATGTCGAGCCAAGCCTGATAACTGTGGCGGGTAAGCACTAAGTCCTCATCCCCATCCCGTACCGGCAAATTAAAGTTGTGCGGTAACGGCAGAGTGCCTTGACGCAGAGGATCGGTAATAAGATAGGCGCCCACATCGCAATGACGCTTAAGCTCGGTGAGAGGCGCGATACATTGGGGACTAAAATGGCTGCCATCTGTCACGATCCAAACTAAGGAGCCGGGTTTGGCGATACGTTGTAATCGCTGACAGGCACGCAGGATATGGTCAGGATCGCGCTGGCCACTGCCAACATGATTGAGCTGATTTTCGTGTACACGGCGCAGGCCTGAGATCAATTGCAATATGCCTTGACGACGGCTGCGGGGTTTGAGCTCTAAATGCTCAGACTCGCAGGCGATCAAGGCGCCGAGCCGATCGCCATGGTTAATTGCATTCCAACCTAAGGTGGTCGCAAGGTGTCCTGCTTGCACTGATTGCAGCAATAAACTCGAACCAAAATAGAGGCTTTGGCTCAAGTCGATTAACAATAAAATAGGGCGCTCACGTTCTTCGACAAATAACTTAGTGTGAGTTGTGCCTGTACGAGCGGTAACGCGCCAATCAATGGTGCGCACATCGTCGCCCTGTTGGTAGTGGCGCACCTCGGCAAACTCCATACCGCGGCCTTTGATTAAGCTGCTGCGATGGCCCGCTAAATTAGCGCGGGCACGGCTATAACGCTCAGGCATAGCTCGGGCGATATTTTGGCACGCCAGCAGCTCTTGCTCGGTTAAATGCAAGCCATCGGCAAAAAGCGGCAAGCCATCGACCGAGGCTGAGAGTCGCGCTGTGTCACTCATCTTATTTCACCTTTATCTTCACCGTTAAGGTACTGCAACTTGACTTAAGATGTGGTTGATCACGTGATCGCGGCTGACACCTTCGGCCTGTGCTTGGTAGCTAAGTAGCAATCTGTGTCTTAACACGTTCGGTGCGACGGCTTGAATGTCTTCTGGTGAAACAAAGTCTCGCTCGTGCAGCCAAGCACGGGCGCGGGCGCAGCGTTCTAATGAAATAGTTGCGCGCGGGCTGACGCCGTACTCAAGCCACTTAGCTAAGTCTTCGCTGTAACGTAAAGGCTCACGGGTCGCCATCACGATTTCGACTATGTACTTTTCGAGCGGTTCGGCGAGATAGATTTCCATGGCTTCGTCACGGGCGGCAAACACATCTGCTTGTGCAATCGGCTCAGTGGTTGGCAATTCGTGGGTCAGCGCTTCTTTGCGGGATTGACGCAGAATTTCGATTTCAGTCTCGCCGCTCGGGTAATCAAGGTTTAAGTGCATCAGAAAACGGTCAAGCTGTGCTTCGGGCAGCGGATAAGTGCCTTCGTTCTCTAATGGGTTTTGGGTGGCCATTACTAAAAACAGCGGTGGAAGTTTATAGCTGTGCTTACCAACGGTAACTTGACCTTCGGCCATGGCTTCTAATAAGGCTGACTGAACTTTGGCTGGGGCGCGGTTAATTTCGTCCGCCAAGATTAAATTGTGGAAAATCGGTCCGGCTTCAAATTCGAAGGTGCCGGTTTGCGAGCGATAGATATCTGTGCCAGTTAAGTCGGCAGGTAGCAGATCTGGGGTAAATTGAATGCGGTGAAAATCGCCCTCAACCCCGTCACATAAGGCTTTCACTGCACGGGTCTTTGCCAGTCCCGGAGGTCCTTCAACTAATAAGTGGCCATTGGCAATTAAGGCAATGAGCAGATTTTCGGTCAATACTGGCTGCCCTAAAACAACCTTATTTAGGTAAGTGCGTAATGCGTGGAAGCGACTCAAAGGCATGATGCTACTCGTTTTATTATGTTGAAAATACGTGTGTGGGCTATAGACAACAGCTATGGTAAAGAATTCCCTTAGGGTTTGGCTAGTGTTAAAAAAACAAACAGGTGTTTAAAACTTGCTGACAAGAAGTTAGAATCAGATCACACTTTAATGGTCAGACCTGTTATTGGGCGTTTTTCGCCGTAAAACAATGGGTCAAACACGGAAATAGCTAGCGCCGCCTGAAATCTCTCAGCGATTGCGCACATAAAGAGGGTGACAAATGAGTGATAGACAACAGGTAACGAACGCCAAGGGTGAACGTATCGCCATTGTAGCGGGTTTAAGAACGCCCTTTGCAAAGCAAGCCACGGCATTCCACGGCGTATCGGCGCTCGATATGGGCAAAATGGTGGTCAATGAATTATTGGCGCGCTCAGAACTCGATCCTAAGCTGATTGAGCAATTAGTCTATGGACAAGTCGTGCAAATGCCGGCTGCACCTAACATTGCCCGTGAAATCGTACTCGGTACTGGCATGAATGTGTCGACCGATGCCTATAGTGTCACTCGCGCCTGTGCAACTAGCTTTCAATCTGCCGTCAACGTGGCCGAATCTATCATGACAGGCAATATCGAAATCGGTATTGCGGGCGGCGCCGACTCTTCCTCTGTATTGCCTATCGGTGTATCGAAAAAATTAGCCCATGCGTTAGTCGATTTGAATAAAGCCCGTAGCTTTGGGCAAAAGTTACAAATTTTCCGCCGTTTAGGTTTAAAGGATTTATTACCTGTGCCGCCTGCGGTGGCAGAGTACTCAACGGGCTTGTCTATGGGACAAACCGCCGAGCAGATGGCAAAAACCTACAATATTAGCCGTGCCGATCAAGATGCCTTAGCGCACCGCTCACATACCTTAGCGAGCGAAACTTGGGCTTCGGGCCATTTGCGTGACGAAGTTATGGTCGCGCATATACCGCCGTATAAGCAGTTTATCGATCGCGATAACAATATCCGCGAAAACTCAGTATTGGAGTCATATGCTAAGTTGCGCCCTGCATTCGACAAACAACACGGTACTGTGACGGCGGCCAATAGTACGCCACTGACGGACGGTGCCTCAGCGATTATCCTGATGAGTGAAGGTCGAGCCAAAGCCTTAGGTTATCAACCGATTGGTTACATTAAGAGTTACGCCTTTAGCGCCATTGATGTGTGGCAAGATATGCTGATGGGGCCATCCTACGCGACGCCACTGGCGTTAAAACGTGCTGGAATGGAATTAGAAGATCTTACCCTGATTGAAATGCACGAAGCCTTTGCGGCGCAGACATTAGCGAACATGCAGATGTTTGCTTCGAAAAAATTTGCCGAAGAAAAACTCGGCCGCAACCGCGCGATTGGCGAAATCGACATGAGCAAGTTTAACGTGCTCGGTGGCTCGCTCGCTTATGGTCATCCTTTTGCGGCAACGGGAACCCGTTTAATCACCCAAGTGTGTCGTGAGCTTAAGCGCCGTGGTGGTGGAACTGGCTTAACGACGGCCTGTGCGGCCGGTGGTTTGGGTGTGGCTATGATAGTGGAAGTGGAGTAATCGGCATGGAAAAGACCTTTAATTTAACCCGCCGCGACGACGGCATTGCCATTTTGACTATGGATGTTCCTGGCGAAACCATGAACACCCTAAAAGCACAGTTTGGCCCTGAAATCAGTGAGATTCTGGCTGAGATTAAAAGCGATCCTCATATTCGTGGACTCGTGCTGATCTCTGGCAAAAAAGATTCTTTCGTTGCGGGCGCAGATATTTCCATGCTCGATGCCTGTAAAACGGCGGCCGATGCCAAAGCCTTATCCCAGCAAGGGCATGTGGTTTTTAATGAGTTAGAAGCCTTAAAAATTCCTGTAGTGGCGGCAATCCATGGTGCCTGTTTAGGTGGTGGTTTAGAGTTAGCCTTAGCCTGTCATCAAAGGGTATGTAGCGACGATGGTAAAACCATGCTCGGCGTACCGGAAGTTCAACTTGGCTTATTACCTGGCGGCGGTGGGACTCAACGTTTGCCTCGTTTAGTCGGCATTACCACCGCCTTAGACATCATGTTGACCGGTAAACAAATCCGTCCTAAACAAGCCTTGAAAATGGGCTTAGTGAATGATGTTGTACCGCAGACCATTTTGCTGCAAACCGCAGTTGAGATGGCGCTTGCTGGTAAACGTGCACCGAAACCTGTTAAAAAGTCGCTCGTTAATCGAGTGCTTGAAGGCACGAGCTTTGGCCGTAACATTATTTTCGATCAAGCGACTAAACAAGTCGAAAAGAAAACCCAAGGTAATTATCCAGCACCGGCCAAGATTATTGACTGCGTGCGTCAAGGGATTGCGAAGGGGATGCAAAAAGGGCTAGAAGTCGAAGCGAGTCACTTTGCCGAATTAGTGGTATCAAAAGAATCTGAAGCGCTGCGCAGTATTTTCTTCGCTACCACAGAAATGAAGAAAGAAACCGGCGCTGAGGGGGCTACGCCGCGTAAAGTGAAGAAAGCGGTGATCTTAGGTGGTGGTTTAATGGGCGGAGGTATCGCCTCTGTGACTACCACTAAGGCTAAAATCCCTGTTCGCGTCAAAGACATCAGCGAAAAAGGTTTAAGCAATGCATTAGCCTACGCTTATAAGTTGTTGGATAAAGGGGTTAAGCGCCGCCATATGACGCCTGCTGCCCGTGACAATTTAATGGCGCTGATGACGACAACCACTGAGTATAAAGGCGTTAACGATGCCGATATCGTTGTGGAAGCGGTATTTGAAGATTTAGCACTTAAACATCAAATGGTGAAAGACATAGAGCGTGAGTGTGGTGATCACACTATTTTTGCGTCAAATACCTCATCTTTGCCTATTAGCCAAATCGCCGAAGCGGCAACGCGTCCCGAGAACGTGATTGGTCTGCATTATTTCTCGCCAGTAGAGAAAATGCCGCTGGTGGAAGTGATTGCCCATGCTAAAACGTCACCAGAAACCATTGCGACCACGGTCGCATTTGCCCGTAAGCAAGGTAAAACACCGATAGTGGTGCAGGATGGTGCGGGTTTCTACGTGAACCGTATTCTGGCGCTGTATATGAACGAGGCTGCGCAATTATTACTTGAAGGCCAAAGTGTTGAACATCTGGATAAAGCCTTAGTGAAGTTTGGTTTCCCTGTGGGACCGATTACTTTACTCGACGAAGTGGGTATCGACGTGGGCGCAAAAATTTCACCGATCCTTGAGAAAGAATTGGGTGAACGTTTTAAAGCGCCAGCGGCATTTGACAAGCTTTTAGGTGACGATCGTAAAGGCCGTAAAAATGGCAAAGGTTTCTATCAATACGGCGCATCGAGCAAGAAAGCTAAAGCTGTCGATGAAAGTGTTTATGGCGTGTTAGGCATTAAGCCTGGCACCAATAAAGACGCAAAAGCGGTTGCCGAGCGTTGTGTCGTACAAATGCTCAATGAAGCGGTGCGTTGTTTAGATGATGGTATTATTGCATCGCCAAGAGACGGTGATATTGGCGCCATTTTTGGTATTGGCTTCCCGCCATTCCTCGGTGGCCCATTCCATTATATTGACACTTTAGGCGCCGCGAACTTAGTGAAGATCCTTGAAGGTTTTCAAAGTCAATTCGGTAACAGATTCGAACCTTGTGAGCGCTTAAAAACCATGGCGCAAGAAAACGTGCACTTTTTCTAAGTTTCAGTGAATCTAAGTCATAGTTAATCTAGGTCTTAGTTAATCAAAATTGAACAAAAAAGCGGCAGTTTGTTGCCGCTTTTTTTATTGCCACAAGGCATGTTTTTGCCTAAAAAGTGTTCACATTGGGGATGTGGATTTTGTATAATCCGAGCCCTTTATCGAGAGTTCAGTGTTACGTGTTCTGTACTGAGAGCGCAGCGAGGAATGAGTATTGCTCGTTTATGCATAATGCGGAGAACCTTTTATTCTGGCGTTAAGATGGCGTATTTAACATGTGCATCAATCACCAAGACTACGCTAGTAGCATCCGCATTTTAATGAGGAATTAATTTCTCTACATTTATGATTTATTTAGTTGTTTTTAAAGAGGTGGTTTGTGGCTTTGCTGGTTATCTTTATCGCATTAATCTCGGCTTGGTACTTCGGCTTGGCTGCATTTACCGCAGACCTTTCTGTTACGTATTGGGCATTACTGGGTTTTGTGCTCGGGCCTCTGGCTTATCCACTCTTTACGACACACCGCCATTTAGCTTTGAGGAAAATCCGTTGTAGTGAGGAATGGATATTAAATAGCTGATTTATCAATCTGTTATGTATTTATCCATGACTACATGACTATTAGTTAGTACTTTTATATTCACTTAAAACTAAAGGGAGCCAATGCTCCCTTTATTGTTTCTAAGCTGCGCTAGCTTAATTAACTATCACTGTACATGAGTTAGAATCATGGCTACAGAACTTAAATTAGTTCCACCAACCTTTTGCAGAAATCACTTCAAGGTGATTCAAGCCTTCAGGCAACTTAACTTTTTTACGCGCTGGCTTGGATAAACCGAGTGCTTTTTTGATTGAATTTAGCATAGTCACTCTCCTTAACCTGATTAATGTTATGCAACTTGTTTTAGTTGTTTGAATTTCACATATGGAGAACCCGCAACTTCAAGGTATTTAAATTTCACATATGGAGAGCCTGCAACTTCAAGGAGTTTGAATTTCACATATGGAGAGCCTGCAACTTCAAGGGGTTTGAATTTCACATATGGAGAGCCCGCAACTTCAAGGGGTTTGAATTTCACATATGGAGAACCTTGAAGAGCAAGACTATTTGCTACAAAGCCAATTGAAGATAATAGAGTAACTGTTACTAGGATTCCTTTAATCATTCTAATTCTCTCAGGGTAGTTAATATTGATTTATTATTGACACTAATAGCGCTGATGCACTTGTTGTGCCAATGTTGTAAGTCGATATCAAATTGAGGGTTAAATGATTAGGTAATGTTGCTCTTAGTGTTTGGCTTTACTATGTCTTCTTGAAGTAGCAGAGTAAATTCGGTCTCTTTTATGGCCTTACTAAAAATATAGCCTTGAATTTCTTCACAGTTAAGTGCCCGTAAAATGTTCAATTGTGCTGCTTGTTCTACGCCTTCACCCACAACAGAAAGCCCCATGTTATGGGCGATGGTGATAATAGAATCGACCATTTTGAGATCGCGATCAGATTTATCTATATCGTCAACAAAGGCTTTGTCAATTTTTAAAGTATGAATAGGAAAGCGTTTTAAGTATGAAAGGGACGAGTACCCAGTGCCGAAATCATCGAGTGCTAAACTGACGCCCATTTTAGCCAATTGCTGCATGACAATAATTGCCGTTTCAGGCTGTTTAATGACGGTTCCCTCAGTTATTTCTAATTCAAGATGACATGCGGGGAGTTTAGTGAGTCTTAATATTGACTCTATTCGCTGTTGAATATCAGGCAGTGCAAATTGACGTGACGATAAATTGACGGCGACTCTGCCGCTGAATATGCCTTGTTCACGCCATTTTTGCGCTGCGAAACAGGCCTTGCGTAAGACAATTTCACCAATTTCAACAATCAAACCGTTTTCTTCAGCAAGTGGAATAAAGTCATTGGGGGGAATTAAACCATGTACTGGATGATTTAATCTGACTAAAGCCTCCATACCTGCAATTTTACCGCTTTTAAGATCAACCTTAGGTTGATAATAAACTTCAAATAGATCATCTTTTAAGCCTTCACGTATAAGATTTTCTATTTCTAATTGCCTAATTGCATGTTGGTTCAAGGACTCAGAATAAAACTGGTAGCAATTACCTCCCGCAGACTTAGCATGGTACATAGCAATGTCAGCCTTTCTCAGTAATGCTTGCTCGCTTTGCTCATCTTCTGGGAACAGCACTATACCAATACTTAATCCTAGGACTAGCTGTTCATTGCTAACGTTAAATGCAGGTTTTAGCCCTTCAATAATACGGTTAGCTATTGCTGCACTGGCGCTTATATCTGAACCCTTGTCTAATACAATGGCGAATTCATCTCCGCCTAGACGATAAATACTGGTATTTTTAGGAAGTAAGGACTTAATGCGGGTAGCAACGAGCTTTAATAATGTATCCCCAATTTGATGGCCTAGGGAATCATTAATACGTTTAAAATTATCAAGATCAAGCACCATAAGCGCATGAGCTATTTCTCGATTTACTAGGTTATTTAAGGTCACTTGTAAGTTGGAGCGATTTGGCAGTCCAGTTAAGAGATCGTTATTGGTTAGTTTTCTAAGCTCTTCTTCTTGCTGCTTACGTCTTGATATATCAGAAAAAACACCAACATAATGTGACAATTCGCCTAACTCATCATAGATAGCATCGATAGTGAGCTCCATATGGAAGTGACTGTTATCTCCTCTGGCGGCTTCGACTTCATTTGCCCAGCGACCTTGCTGTTTTAACATGGTTCTGATTTGGGTGGAGAAGGTTTCAGGGTATAAATCAAATGTGAGTAAGTTGTCAATAAAGTCATTTCGGTTACGTAATGAAATTTTACAGCAAGCTTCGTTGACTTCGACAAAACGGTATTCGTTGTCGAGGATAAACATGCCTTCCGAAATGTTTTCAATCGCTTTTTCAAAGAGTTTTAGCTGTTCTTCCTTTTGTTTAAATTGACTAATATTTTTAATCGTTCCAGTCATTCGCAGGGCATTATCTTTGTCATCACGCTCTACAATCTTGGCACGGTCTAAGATCCATACCCAATTGTTGTCTTTGCCTTTTACCCTATATGCAGCTTCAAAATGATCTGTTTCACCATAAAAATGCTTATTGAGTGCTTCACGAACACGTTCTTGATCCATAGGATGTATATTACTCTCTTCATCCGATTTACCTGAACGATGTCCATCACGGGGAAATTCAAGAGCTCCCCAGATATTGGAGCGAAAAATGTTGCCAGTTTCAATGTCCCAGTCCCACATTTCATCACCACTTCCCCAAAGGGAAAGTTTTAATCTTTCTTCGCTGAGCGCTATTTGGCGTTGAACCTCTCGTTTTCTTAAAATTGATTTTGTAATCCCTAGAAATATTATTACTATAATAATAAAATAGATTGACTTTGCTAATGTTGATAGCCACCAAGGTGGTGTAATTATAACTTTTAATTCTTTTATTGGACCATTCTTCTGCGTTAATGAATCAACTGCATAAACTTTGAATATGTACTCACCAGGTGATAAGCTCGTATAGGTTGCTGAGTTTATTTTATTTGATGCTATCCATTCATTTGATAGACCATCCATTTTATAGTAATAAGATGTAGTATAGGGTTCTGATGTTGGTGAGTTAAATGCTATGGTGAATGGATAATCAGAGTATTTTAGTTGTATACTTTTTGATTTACTTATTGAACCTGTGAAATACTCACCATCTCCAGCTATTATGGAATTGAAAACACGTAATCCAGAGATGAAGGTCTCTGGTGGCTGTGAGTTTCTAATATGATCTAAAATTATATCTTTAGATATCAAGCTTAAACCATCAATGCCCCCAAAAAAAATATTTTCATTATCAATGATAACGCTACTTCGAGTATTATACTCGTATTGACTTCCATTATTTGTTGAGAAAATATAATTACTATCACCATCAATTAAAATCATTTGCCCCAGGGATGATGCAAAAATGTAATTGTCCAAAGTTAAGATGGAGTAAATTTCTTTGTTGTCGGAGAAAATTTTATTTGATTTTTTGCTGATTGGGTTATACTTCATAATTGCAGTTGAAGTGCCGAATATAATTTCATTTCTAAATTTTGTAATGCTATATGTTAGTTCGTCTGCTATTTTATTAGTTTCACTATCAGTGTAATGATATAGTCCATTTTGGCTTGCTAAATAAATATCAGCATCTGAAATGTAAAGGATTTCAAAAACTGGATCTTTTTTGTTAGTTGTAATTTTTTTTGAAATTAGATTATCTTTTATGATTAAAGCTTTCCCTGAAGCGGTTCCAACTATAATATTTTCATTGTCATTGATTAAGTCAATAGTTGTTATCTGTTCACCTTCTATTATGTTACTTATATCGCCATTGTTATGTAAGAAAATTACACCTTTCTCATTTCCAATGTAAATTCCGTTTTTTGTCATTACGGAGTTTTTATAGCCGGTAATGTCGGTTTGATAAGTTTTTATTAAATTCAAATCTGTGTTGTAACATCGAAGAATACTATCATCAGATGATACTAATATTTTGCTATCAAATGTTTTACTAATGTGCCAAACATTATCCTTTATTAGATCTGTACTTAAAACAAGATTGTTTGACTTTCTTATTATTTCAAAACCTTGGTTGTTCATTCCTATAATGAGATAATCAGCCGTTGAAAATAGATATGTTTCCTTACTTTTTTCTTTCTCCTCTACCGTTTTTCCAATCAGATAGGACTCGTTATTCACCGAGTATATTTTGTTTTTATCTATTCCATAAATGTCACTGTTGGATCGACTTAATAAAGTATATTTGCTGTTTGATAATTTTAATACCCTTTTATCGCTATAGGTGTAAAGTCCATTTTCTGTTGATATATATAGGGTTTTATTTTCCTTTTCTATATCAAGTACGTTATCAATAATTTTTACTTTATTACTGCCATTTATTCTGTAAAGTATTCCATCATAACTTTTTATAAATATTTCATCACCAATGTTTAAACTTTTCTTTACTTCGAAATATTCTTTTTCTATGTACTCTGAGCTTAGAACTTTATTTTTTAAGTTGAGGCTAAGTATGCCCTTATTGGTTCCAACTAAAATCTCTTTAGTAAAGTCATTGTTGGATAAACTCCATATCTCACCATTCAAATATTCATTTTTCACATCGATAAATTTAAGTGATTCATCATTTCTATCATATATAGCAAGTCCTTTGTCAGTACCAACTAGTAGATCACCTTCTTCAGTGATTAGCAGGCTACGAATAAAAGAGCTGGGTAAACCAGAAGCGCTATTATCAGCATAAAAGTGTTTAAACTCTTTTCCGTCGAACCGATTTAGTCCGTTAAGCGTGCCAATCCAAATGTAGCCATCATTATCCGTAACGATAGACGTAACAGTGCTTTGGGAAAGTCCTTCTGGGACACCAAAAGATTGTGATTGGAGAATAATAGGAGATTTATCAGAAAAGGGAGATGCGTTTACGTCTTCGAATGCATGCAAGCTAAAAAAAGTGAGCAAGACGATTTTAAAGAGTGCTTTAGGCATAGTGTTTGTTCTTATTATCCGAGGATGCCATGAAACAATTGTGTTACATCACTTTTCCAGAAAGTGAGCGGTTTGTCAAAGTGGAGTCTGCAGAAAATCCTTTTAACAGCATGTAGATGCAGTAAAATTGTTCGGTGCTGAAGTGGTAGAACATGGGCTAGCCATGTTTTACATCAGGATTACGTCCAACACTGAAAGATACGACTATAGTTGGACTGATTTGTAGAGGTTCTGTTTGTTTACCTAACTTTGCTCACAAATGTGTGAGCAAAAGTGTTTTTTGTTTAGAAATTAAACTTTTCTGCCGTTTGCTTAAAAACTTTAAGATCCGTGATCATTTTGTCTGACATCAGCGCGGCTTGGGTTCTGTGTTGTTCACCTGTGCTAAATAACACTAAGCGATCGCTGTGCTTAGTACGCATTTTACGCATCATGAATTTGAGTAAATCAGTGCGGGTGAGCTTAGTGATTTCGTCTACGACGAGTTCTCTTTGGTTAAATTGATAATCTCTATTGCCGACACTGACCCAATAACGTTGACTGCGAGTTTTGAGGTTCGCATCGTGCTCCATGATCTGACTAATAAGACCGACCTTAGTGCTTTCCCATTCTTCGTTGGTGATTTGCATCACGGCGTAATTAAAGTCGGCAATAAACTCATCTATCGCCTCTAATAAATGCAGTGGTCCAGTCGTAGGTGACTGGATATAAAAAATGAGTCCTGGATGGCGATTGAGCGGCAGATAACCTGTGCCAACCATGTAGCCTAACTGTTTCTCGGTGCGCAGTTCATGGAAGAAGGTAGACGACATAGTGTGATTTAGTAAGCTAAACAGTGCCATTTTTTCTGGCGTTGCTACTGCGGATTGGTAATACACAATGATCGCGCTATCTTGATGATCTATCGCAAGTTCTCTAAGTAAGGTGCCTTGGCCCGTTAAATTGACTAACTCTCTTGTGGACTCTGCGCTTGGCGTCGAAACCAAGGATAGAATGTGCTCTAAGCGTTTACCGAGAGCTTGCGCTTCAGAGACTAACCAATCCCCATAAACTAATCCTTCAAGATAGATCTTCTCGTAAAAGGCGCGTACATGGTTATGCAAATCTTCAAGGCTTATGTCTTCGAGCATTTGAGCCATGCGGGCAGGCTCATAACTGCTTTTTTGTAGCGTGACAGTCAAACTAGTAAACAATTGCGAAATAGGTTTAGCCTGCGCTAGATTCTGCCAACTGCGCAGTAATTGAGATTTAATCAGGGCAAAACGTTCTTCAGTAAAATTACGCTCTCTGGCTTTGTGGATTAACAAGGCCAAAAGGGTTTCTTGATTACCGGTAAAGCCCGATAAATGCAGGGTAATGCCACCTTGATGCGGATAAATATTGTAACTTAAGCCCGCGACTTCGGCCTGATAGGTTGGTTCTGTCAGATAATCGAGCAGCATTTCAACATACAAGCGGGTGAGGGCGGCATGTTTTGGTGTTTTACTCGCCTGCTCTGAGTCCAGCGACAAATACATGTGGCCTTTGGGCACATTAAACTCATCGTCTTTCTTGTGCCAAATACGGTATCCCGTCGATTCTGCAACGATCACTGGTACCTCGACATCGCTCTTATCTGGTCGAGGAATGGAGTCGGCGACGATAAATGGGTTTGCTGCAGGTAATTGTAATTCTGGGCGAATACTGCTCACTTGCCAACGAACGAGGGACTGAGGTGCAATAAGGCGCACTTTATAGGGCGTGTGATACCAGTTGGCTTTACGATCCGTTTTAACCGATTGCGCGATAAGCTGCAGACGCATATTGTGGGGCGTCATTAGCTCGAGTAGGGCTATGGTTTCTGGAATATCTAGTCCATCCATTCGATAGTCACCAAAGACCAAATCTTCGACTTCATAATGATGCATATTGATGCTGAGATGGCTGGCTAAATCGAGTGATTTAACTTGCTCTTGGTAGCGAAATGCCATTTTGAGCAGGTTTGCGCGCTCTAAATAACGCCATTCATCTAAACCTTGGGTTTTGATGAGCTCAATATACTCAAAACAGCAGCTGATAATCTCATCAAGATTCGCCAGTCCCTTATCGGTTAACTGTAAACCGATACTGTAATCTTTGAAGTTATAACCATTTACGCCGCCGCCCGCGGACAAGTTATTCACCAGTCCCTGCTCTTTAAGATAGGACAAAAGGCTGCCATGGCTCTCATTGCCTAAAATATGGCTGATATAAGTCAAAGGCTTACGTTTGTAGTAGTGGTCAATGCCAGGGAAATTAAAGCTGATGCTTAAGCGTTTTTGCTCCTTAAGCGGCACGATATCAATTTGGGTTAACAGCTCATTTTCTGAAAACAGCGGCACTTGAGGATAGTTTTTCACTAAGTTCAAGTTTTGGATCCCGCTAAAATAATGGCAGGCTAAATCTTCTAATTCGTCGAGGGAAAGCGGCGCGACTAAGCACAAGGTCATTAAGTTGGCGCTGTAGTGGCTTTGATAGAAATCGAGTAATTCGCTACGTACCTGTGCTTGCTCTCCGCCTAAGGTGACTAAGTTACCGACTGAAAATTTTGAGAAAGGATGCAGTGGATTAACTGTCTCTTTGAGCACTTGATAGGTACGGCGGATATCGTCTTTCAGTTTTAAACTAAATTCAGATTCAATGGCTTGGCGCTCTCTGTCGACCAGTTCTAAGTCAAATTTAGGTGCAATAAAAAATTGGCTGAATCTGTCTAAGGAGTCGGCAAACACGTCTTCATTGATGGTGAAAAAGAAGTTGGTGTGCTCTGTGCCCGTCCAAGCGTTATTGCTGCCGCCATGTTGGTTGATAAAGGCGTGGTACTCGCCTGAGTCGGGAAATTTTTCGGTACCAAGAAAGAGCATATGCTCTAAAAAGTGCGCCATGCCGGGTCTATCTGCGGGATCATCAAAATGACCCACGCCTACAGCCATAGATGCGGCCGCTTGGCTGGCATCTTGATCTTCAACCAATAACACCCTAAGCGCGTTATCTAACACAAGATAACGATACTGACGGTGATCATTTGGACTTTTATAAATGGACTGAGAGGCTTGCAAAGAGACACTCCGATAACGATAGCTTGTTATATATTGATAGTCTTAATGGTTTTTAGCAAATATCTCTTGTGTTTATCGACTAAAGATTAAGTCTTACAAGGTTTGTTGAAATGGATTTTAGGGCTACAATTGGGATAAAACAAAAACAAGTTTGAGTCGCGAGAGAAGTATGCAGCTATTTTTGATGAGACATGGTGACGCCGGATTTAATGCTCAGTCTGATAGAGACAGAACACTGACCGATGTTGGAAGGCACCATACTGTGTTGATGAGCAACTGGTTGGCTCGCAGTGTGACTGATTTCGATCTTGTTTTGGTGAGTCCTTACTTACGTGCACAGCAAACTTGGCAGGAGCTGAGTCAGCATTTTCCTGAGCCGCGTAAGTGGTTAGTCGCTGATAATCTTGTTCCTTCTGGCGATCCCGCCAATGTAGCCGCGTTAGTTGTAGCCTACGCGGAGTTATACAAGGCGGATAAAGTGCTAGTGATTGCTCACATGCCGTTATTGGGCTATTTAGTCAGTGAGTTAGTGGCGGGTGTTGAGCCGCCGTTATTTGCCACCTCGGGCATTACGCTCATTGATAAACATGCCGAGCAAGCTTCAATCGTATGGCAGCACGCACCCCACAGCATTAGCTAGTCTTGATTTATATCCCTTTTACAAACAAACGGCCCACTGAATGTGGGCCGTTTCGTTTTCGGTAAACGTAGGAAACTCGCAAAATCACTAAATCGCCAAATCGCCAAATCGCCAAATCGCCAAATCGGAAACGTTAATGTTTAAAGCCGATAGCGAGTTAACGTCTATGCGGCTGCTCACCAATATCAATCAGCACTAATAACGCCGCATCGCCGCCCCATTCTTTAGGGGCCTGATGGAAAGCCTTCACCATAGGATGCTGCACTAACCACATGGGGACTTGTTGTTTCAATATGCCACTGCCGTAACCATGCATAATGCAGCAACACAGGCTTTGCTGTTTAACGCAGGCTTGGATCAGTGCCGCTAGCTCAAGTTTGGCTTCCGATTGGCGATAGCCGTGCAAATCCAGCAGCAAATCTGGCTGGTAATCCCCACGTCGCAGGCGTTTGAGTTCTAGGCTATCAACCCCTTCCTCTAACCAACGCATTGGCCCTTGAGCTGGCAGTAGCGGCTGATAAGTATCTGAGAAATAACTGTTAGCATGCAGTTGCTGCTCTTTCAGTTCTATTTCCTGTTTGGTTTTTAAGGGCGTGCGAAAGTGTCGCTTATTTTGCGTGATGGGTTTAATACCATCGATAAGCGCTGAGAACATCGCCAAGCCTTCTTTGTCGTCGTCTTTATTCATGGCGGGTATTCTATTGAATCCTATGGTTTCTGAATAGAGTTCAGTTACAATGTTCGCGAACAAACTAGCGGGAGCACGTTTTGGATAAGATCTTTGTAGATGAAGCTGTGACAGAATTACGCACTATTGGCGATATGTTACGTTGGGCCGTGAGCCGTTTTAACGACGCCAATGTGTATTATGGTCATGGTACTGATAACGCGTGGGATGAAGCCATCGCCTTAGTTTTCCATGCTTTACACTTACCCGAAGAAATCGGCCAGCAAGTGATTTTAAGCAACTTGACCAGCAGTGAAAAGCATAAAATTGTCGAGTTGATTATTCGCCGTGTCAGAGAGCGCCTACCTGTGCCTTATCTGACCAACAAAGCGCGTTTTGCTGGACTTGAATTTTACGTCGATGAGCGCGTGTTAGTGCCACGTTCACCGATTGCTGAAATGATCGCCAACCGTTTTAGCCCTTGGTTATACGGCAAACCGGTAACGCGTATTTTAGATTTATGTACTGGCAGCGCTTGTATCGCCATTGCTTGCGCCTACGAATTTGAAGACGCCGAAGTTGACGCGCTGGATATCAGTGAAGATGCCTTAGATGTGGCGCAAATCAATATCGAAACCTTAGGTGTGATGGACCGAGTATTCCCGATGCAATCGGATCTGTTCTCGGCCATCCCAGAAGGTCCACAGTATGATTTGATTGTTTCAAACCCACCTTATGTGGATGCTGAAGACATTGGCGACATGCCAGATGAATATCATCATGAGCCTGCCATTGGTTTAGCCTCAGGTCGCGACGGCTTAGATTTAACCAAACGTATACTCGCCAATGCCGCGCAATACCTCACGCCAACGGGTTTGCTCGTTGTCGAAGTCGGTAATTCTATGGTGCATTTGATTGAGCAGTTCCCAGAAGTGCCATTCACTTGGATTAACTTTGAAAATGGTGGCGATGGCGTATTCGTATTGACCCGCGATCAACTGGTTGAAAATCAGTCGGTATTTGGTATTTATCGCGACGCACAATAGCCTAAGATAGCAAATTAGGTTGAGACTTTTCCCGCTGCCAGTTAGGCTTGCAGCGGGAAAATAAATTGTCCAGTACTCGCTGGACACGGAGCGATGAAAAAATAACCTAAGGTGTACAAAGCGGATGTCTGGAAACAGTATTGGTCAAAATTTTGTAGTGACGACGTTTGGTGAGAGTCACGGTGTTGCACTGGGTTGCATTATTGATGGTTGCCCACCAGGGCTTGAATTAACCGAGGCCGATATGCAGCATGATCTTGACCGCCGTCGCCCAGGGACATCCCGATATACCACGGCCCGCCGTGAGCCAGACGAAGTGCGGATTTTATCCGGCGTTTTCGAAGGTAAAACCACGGGTACCTCAATTGGACTCTTGATCGAAAATACCGATCAACGCAGTCAAGATTACTCTAATATCAAAGATTTATTCCGCCCTGGACACGCCGATTATACCTACCAGCAAAAGTACGGTATGCGTGACTATCGTGGTGGTGGCCGCTCGTCTGCCCGTGAAACCGCGATGCGCGTTGCGGCAGGTGCGGTGGCTAAAAAGTATTTGAAGCAAGTTCATGGTATCGAGATCTATGGGTTTATGTCCCAGCTGGGTCCTATTTGTGCGCAGACTATTGATCTTGACCAAATTGAGCAAAATGCCTTTTTCTTCCCCGATGCCAGCAAGCTTGAAGCGCTTGATGAATACATGCGTGAGCTGAAAAAATCCGGTGACTCCATTGGCGCGAAAATCTCCGTTATCGCGACAGGCGTGCCAGTGGGTTTAGGTGAGCCTGTATTTGATCGATTGGATGCTGATATCGCCCACGCGCTAATGGGCATCAATGCCGTCAAAGGCGTTGAAATTGGTGATGGTTTTGGCGTAGTGACTCAAAAGGGCTCCGAAGGTCGTGACTTAATGTCGCCTCAAGGCTTTGAATCTAACCATGCGGGCGGTGTGCTCGGTGGAATTTCATCGGGCCAGCCGATCATTGCCCATATTGCCTTAAAACCCACATCAAGCATCAGTGTGCCGGGCCAAAGTATGACGGCGCAGGGTGAAATGGCCGAAGTTGTCACTAAAGGTCGTCACGATCCCTGTGTTGGGATCCGCGCAGTACCGATTGCCGAAGCTATGCTTGCTATTGTGTTGATGGATCACTTGCTAAGACACAGAGCGCAAAATCAGGATGTACGCAGTCACACGCCCGTGCTTGGTATGCGATAGGCGCATGAAATAGGGGTATGAGATAGGCGCATGTGATAGATGGTATGCGATAACGATACAACAAGTGGCATGAGATAAAGGGAATGCGTTAATGTCAACTTCTTCTAGCACAAGCCGGCAATTACGCTGGCTTTGTGCCTGCTATTTTTTCTTCTTTTCTATTCTCGGTACTATGGTCCCATATCTTGGGGTCTTCTTCGAAAATCGCGGTTTTAATCCTCAAGAAATTGGCTTTTTACTCGCCATCCTGATGGCGACGCGTATCGTTGCCCCGAATGTGTGGGCCAAAGTGGCTGACCGAACCGGGATGCGTTCCGAGCTGATAAAAATGGGCGCGGGAGCCGCCGCGCTGGCGTATTTGAGTTTCTTCTACCATGGCGGTTTTGTGTATATGGCGCTGAGTCTGGCCCTCTATACCTTCTTTTGGAACGCAATCCTTGCCCAGCTTGAAGTGATCACCTTAGAAACCTTAGGCGAGAATGCCAGCCGCTACGGTCAAATTCGCAGTTGGGGCAGTGTCGGTTATATCTGCCTGGTTGTCGGTGCGGGCTTTGCGATTGGCCAGTGGGGCACAGAAGTGCTGCCTTATATCGGTTTTTCATTGTTTATCGGCATGTTAGCCAGTGCGTTGCCATTACCAGCAAATCGTTTAGTGCGTGACACCAGTCAAGTGCGGCCGCCATTACAATGGAATAGGGCGATTATTTGGTTCTTACTCTCGGCGATGTTGCTGCAAATGAGCGCGGGACCTTTCTACGGCTTCTTCGTCTTATATTTAAAGCAAGCGGGTTACTCAGAATCTTCAGCGGGGATATTTGTCGCCCTTGGCGCTATGGCCGAAATCGTGATGTTTATGTTCGCGCCGCGTTTACTGGGCCGCTATGGTGTTAATACTTTATTGATTGTCAGTATCGGCATGACTTGCTTGCGTTGGTTGTTGGTCGCCTTTGGAGTGGATAGCGTGTTATGGCTTGGTTTTAGCCAGTTATTACATGCCTTTACCTTTGGCTTAACTCACGCGGCATCGATTCAATTTGTGCACAGGCATTTCGATGCGAGTCACAGAAGCCAAGGTCAAGCCCTATACGCCAGCTTAAGTTTTGGGGTTGGCGGCGCGCTCGGTACTTGGGTTTGCGGCTATATTTGGGGCGATGGTAGCGGGGCGGTTTGGTCTTGGGTATTTGCAGCCGGATGCGCCTTTGCCGCTATGCTGGCGGTATTCTTTATTCCTAGGGATAAACCTGGCGTTGCCTCCCATACGGCCTAGCAATGTCAATCTAGCAATATCAATCACGATTAAAAGCATCTATTAAGATACTAAAATATAAAGATAAAAATTCCAAGGTTGCGTTAAGTGAGGTAAAAAGTGATTCGGTTTCGTTTAGGGTTAGTGATCAATCCATTGGCTGGCTTAGGTGGCAGTGTTGGCCTTAAGGGCAGCGATGGCGTTGCCGAAGAGGCGCTTGCCTTAGGCGCCGAACCCAAAGCCGCTTTGCGTATGATGCAGGCACTTGAGGTTATCCGTGATTATGCCGATGACATCGAGGTTATTACCGCCTCAGGAATCATGGGTGAAGATGCGGCTAAAACACTCGGTTTTACCACGCGAGTGGTGTATCAAACCCCAGATAAAACGCAGGCGCTGGATACGCAGGCCGTTGTGCGTGCGCTGCTGGATGAACCTCTGGATTTACTGCTTTTTGCCGGTGGTGATGGCACGGCCCGCGACGTTTATTCCGTGTTTGAGCAAGCTACTATCGATGACAAATTACCCGTACTTGGCGTGCCCGCTGGCGTGAAAATTCATTCCGGCGTTTACGGTATTACGCCCCATGCCTCTGGCATGGTGGTCAAAATGTTGCTCGATGGTGAACTCGTTAGTTTGATGTCCGCCGATGTGATGGATATCGACGAAGTTGCCTTTCGCCAAGGCACAGTGCGTGCAAAACGATTTGGCGAGCTTTTAGTGCCCGCCGAGCCGCGTTATGTGCAAGCGGTGAAGATGGGCGGCAAGGAAGTCGATGAACTCGTGCTGGCCGATATCGCCGCCGATGTGATCAATCAAATGGAAGATGAGCTGTACATCATGGGCTCTGGCAGTACGGTTGCCTTTGTGATGGAAGAGTTAGCTCTGGACAATACCCTGCTAGGTGTTGATATCATTCAAGATAAAAACCTTGTCGGCAGTGACTTAACCGCGAATGAATTACTTGAACTGACCCAAGATAAGCCGACTAAGTTGGTGATTACTTTAATTGGCGGCCAAGGCCATATCTTAGGGCGCGGCAATCAACAGTTGTCGCCTGAGCTTATTCGGCGCATCGGAAAAGACAATATTATTATCCTCGCCACAAAAACTAAGCTAAAAGCACTTGATGGACGACCACTAATTGTGGATAGTGGCGACCCTAAATTAGATAGCGAGCTTGGCGGCTATTATAAAGTGACGACGGGCTACCATGATTACGTTATGTATCAGGTGGCCAATCCAGATTTATTGGTCGCAGCAGATGTGTCGGCCAATCCAGTATTAATGGAGAGTTAGACCCAATGTTAGAGCATTACGAAGACGCATTAGAACAGTGGATCGCCAGTGTAGTCAGCCATGGTGATGACGATGCTTTGTTTGCCTGTGGCTATTTACAGGGCCATGTCGCCGTTGTGTTATCGCAACTTGAAGCGCAGGGTGCAACCGACCTCGATGCCCTTATGTTGAAAATGACCGACTGTTTAGCGCTCGCGCGCCAAGAATTAAATGATGCCGATTATGCCTTGGTTGAACAGGCATGGGCACATCTGCATGCATGGATTGCAGGCGAATTTGATGTTGCCTAGCGTTATGCCTATGACTGACAACGAGCAAGTGACTAATACTGCAGTGACTAGTACCGAAGTAACGAGTACAGAAATGCCGAGTGCTGAATTTGCCTGTGAGCAAACGCTCGATGCCAGCGCAGTATTTATCGGTTTAGTGAATCCTAAAACGCCCGTTAATGTCGGCGGCATAATGCGCGCATCGGGTTGTTATGGTGTCGATGGCGTATTTTATACCGGCAGGCGCTACGAGTTAGCCGCGCGTTCGGGTGCAGTGCAATACCATGTCGATACTAAGGATGCTGGAGAGCGCATTCCGCTCACGGGCGTGACTTCATTACTCGCCTCGATTCCGGCGGACACTAAGCTTATCTGTGTGGATTTGGTAGTTGGCGCGACGCCGCTGCCGGATTTTGTCCATCCCGCGAAAGCCTTTTATGTGTTTGGTCCTGAAGATGGCACTATTGGCCAAGAGATTATCGATAAAGCCGATGCCGTAGTGTATGTGCCTACGGTAGGGTGTATGAATCTTGCTGCGTCGGTCAATGTGTTGTTATACGACAGATTGGCGAAATCTCACCGTGAGGCTGCAAGCCTGACATCGAGCCTAGTACCTAGTCTTAGCGGCGATGCGCTGATCCGCCAGAGTCGCGATAACAACAATCGTACTCGGGTAAAAGTGCCCAGAGCGCCGCGAAAACCTCGATATGCTGAAGCTAGCAGTCTTGAGTCTAGCAGCAGTGATAACACGATAGTCATCACTGCTGCTTAAGTGGTTTACAGAAAACATTTAAAAAAGGGATTAAGCCATGGCTTAATCCCTTTTTTATAGTGCTCAAAAACGTTATTTTTCTAGCGATTGATTGCCTAGAGCGCTTTACCCTTGAGCAATTTTCGCAGCCACATGCGATTGGGGTTGAGTTTACACAGGGTGGCTTTATCGAGCGGTATTGGTTCGACGCAAAGCTGCGCCGCGAGACATTCGGCGGCCAGAGGCCCTGAACTTAACCCCCGTGAGCCCAACCCGCCAAGAATATACAGTCCTTGATGCACCGGCGCTGGCGTGGTTTGCCAGTAGTGACGACTCTCTTTAGTGAGTTGATGTTGCTCATAATCCTCAAGGATTTTCGCCACATCGGGCGCGCAGCCCATCATAGGGAAATGATCCCGCGTCACCATACGCACGCCAACACGGGCATTGTTGCCACTCATGTCGATATCTTTAAGCCAGCTTTGCATCGGATAACTCTCGTGCATTTTGGCGAGGTTTTCCTGTTGCTCCTGCGGGCAAAAATTTAAATGCCTAGGTTCTTTAACGTAACTCGCGCCAAGACAGTGGAGCCCTTGGTGACTCGGGGTTAAATAACCGTTGGCGCACAGCACAGTTGCGAGCTGACTCAATTGAAATTGTGCGGGCACATGGCTGACTTGGCCGCGAAAGGGGCTAATTTGTAATTTGTTGCTGACATCAAATTGTGTCAATTCTGCGCCATTGGCGAGTACAAGTTGCGTAAAGGGGCCAAAGCGATGCTTAGCGGTGATTAAATACCAACCTTCACTTTGATACTCAATTTCAAGGATTTCAGTCTCCATATGGAGTTTAACCTCAGTAAGCTGCTGCGCTTTTTGTATCGCAGCTTCGGCATATTCAAATGGACAAACCCAGCCACCTAAGGGATAGACAAAACCTGATTTGTCGATATTAATGTTCGCAAGAGAATTGGCTTGCTGCGCATCGACTCGATAGGCAATTTCACTTGGCCAAGATTGGCCTTGAATGATTTTATCGAGTCGTAATTGGCTGCGTTCATCGTGAGCAGTTTGCAATACGCCGCAAAAATCATGGGAAATCGGCGTTTGATTTGGTGCGGGCGCAGACGTCAGCGCCTGCACTCGACGTCGACTAAATAAAAATGCCTGTTGGAAGAAGCGGCTAAGCTCGTCATTTTCCGGTGTCAGCAGTGGATAAATCGCCCCTTGACGATTGCCCGAGGCGCCTTGGCCAAGCTTGGCATCTTTACAAAAGAGCTGCGTACTTTGGCCGCGTTCCGCCAAAGACAGCGCCAAATGCGCCGAGGCTAACCCGCCGCCTATGATGGCAATCGAGCTGGGCGCGTCCGAGGGTAAGATTGCAGCCATAGGATTAAAGGCATAGGCTTTGGCATCTTGCTGGCGTAAGACGTGGCGCTCGTGTAACAAAATGGCATCAGGCTGATGGTTTGTCTGTATTTCAGTGCAGGTAAAATCCCTCACCTCAAAGCCACAGGCTTGGAAACGATTGATTGTTGTTTCGTTTAATCCGCTTGATTCGCTTGATTCAATAGTGGCAATAGTGGCAATAGTGGCAATAGTGGCAATAGTGGCAATAGTGGCAATGGTCGCGCTATCGTCACTGAGTTTTGCCATCTGCCAATGGATCTGCTGATTTAACCCATTTTGTAGATGGGGCAATACCAGCCAGTGCTGAACGGGGTGAAGCGGAGAATGGATGAGCGAACTGAGCTGGGATTGAATATCACCAAAGTGCAGGTCGATTGTGGTACGACCGTCATCAAAAATTAATCTCTGGCAACCTATAATAGCCGCGGGCTCTGCATTAAGTAAGCGTTGGGCAAGTGGCTCAAATTCAGGCTCTTTGGTTAAACAGGCGGATTGATCCCAAAGTAATTTAAGTTCGTAAGCATTAATCGGATTGGGTTCGAACACTTTTAAAAGTAAACGTTGGCTAAGGTGCGAATGAGCGCGCCACCAAGCTAAGAGTTCAAGCCCGTTGCTTAGACCAATTTGGCCTAATACTAAGAGTTTTTGCTGTGAATGAGCCTCAAATATCCGCTGCTGATAAATGCTCAACTTGCTGAGATAGTGTGCATCAGTGTGAGCTGTTGCGGGATAAAGGTTGATTAATTGCGGGTAATCGCGCTTAATTTGGCAAGGTTTATTGGGCTCTGCAGTCAAAGAAATTTACTCTCGGTCTCATAATTGGCATTATTTTACTCGCCTTTATGGAAAGCTGACCACTTAATTGAGTCAAAACAGATACTATTGGCTCAGCGAAAAGTAGGTACTGACATGTACACAATGGATAGCAATAAAATGAAAAGAGTCGTGATCACCGGAATGGGTGTTGTTTCAAGTATCGGTAATAACAAGCAAGAAGTGACCGAGTCACTGAAAGCGGGCCGCAGTGGTATTACGCATTCAGCTCAGTTTGAAGAGATGCAATTACGTAGCCATGTATGGGGTGACATCAAGTTAAACCCTGCTGAGCATATCGATCGTAAGGCATTGCGTTTTATGGGTGATGCGGCAGCTTATGCCTACATTGCTATGCAAGAAGCGGTTGCCGATGCCAATTTAACTGAAGAACAGTATTCAGATCCGCGCGTAGGTTTGATTGTGGGTACAGGCGGCGCATCATCGTCTAACCAAGTACAATCTGCCGATACATTGCGTGAAAAAGGCGTTAAACGCGTAGGTCCGTATATTGTGCCTCGCATCATGTCGAGCACGGCCAGCGCTTGTTTAGCCACGCCATTTAAAATTAAAGGCATGAATTATTCTATCAGTTCAGCCTGTGCAACTAGCGCCCACTGTATTGGTCATGCCGTTGAACTTATCCAAATGGGTAAGCAAGACATGGTGTTTGCCGGCGGTGCTGAAGAAGTGGATTGGACACTGACCATGGGCTTCGACGCTATGGGCGCACTGTCAACCAAGTACAATGCCACACCCGAAAAAGCCTCTCGTACCTATGATGCAGACCGTGATGGTTTTGTGATTTCTGGCGGCGGCGGTATTTTAGTGGTTGAAGAGTTAGAGCATGCTCTGGCTCGCGGCGCAAAAATTTACGCTGAAGTGATTGGTTATGGCGCGTCTTCAGACGGTTATGACATGGTGGCGCCATCGGGTGAAGGTGCTGTGCGTTGTATGCAAATGGCGATGATGGATGTCGATACCCCAATCGATTACATCAATACTCACGGCACTTCAACGCCAGTGGGCGACGTGCGTGAATTAGAAGCGCTACGTGAAGTTTTCAAAGACAAGTGCCCACCGATTGCATCGACTAAGTCTATGACAGGTCATGCATTAGGCGCCGCAGGCGTACATGAAGCGATTTACAGCTTAATCATGATGGAAAACAGCTTTATTGCCCCAAGCATCAATATCGAAAATCTGGACGAAGCGGCGAAAGATATGCCTATCGTGCGTGAGTATCGTGATGCTGAGCTGACTACAGTCATGAGTAACAGCTTTGGTTTTGGTGGTACAAACGCCACGCTAGTGATGCGTAAATTCAAATAAGTTTGTTTATCAAACGCGATAGAAGGGAAGCTTAGGCTTCCCTTTTTTATGGGCGTTTTTTGTAAACCTGTTGCATCGACAAGGATTTATCCCATTAGTCTTGTTAGAATACCGAGCATCTTGATGCCTTCCATTCCCACTTTTTTAGATCAGGTGCCCATGAAGATTTTAGTCGATGAAAATATGCCCTATGTTGAACCGCTATTTGGCGATCTCGGGGAAATTATTCCTGTTAATGGCCGCACGTTAACCGCAGCGCAAGTGCGCGATGCCGATGTGTTATTAGTGCGCTCAGTCACCAAAGTGAATGCCGAGTTGCTCTCGGACAATCATCAACTGAAGTTTGTCGGCAGTGCCACTATAGGCACAGATCATGTGGATTTAGCCTACCTTGCCGAGCGTAATATCCCCTTCTCTAATGCGCCAGGTTGCAATGCGACTGCGGTTGGGGAATTTGCTTTTATCGCTATGCTGGAGCTAGCACAGCGGTTTGATTCGCCGCTTAAGGGCAAGGTCGTCGGCATAGTGGGCGCGGGCAATACCGGTACTGCAACAGCAAAATGTTTGCAAGCCTACGGTATTAGCGTGTTGCTTAATGATCCCATCAAAGAGAAACAGGGCGATCCGCGCAGTTTTGTGAGCTTAGAAACCATCATGGCGCAGGCCGATATCATCAGTTTGCATGTGCCCATCACGCGAACAGGCGAGCATAAAACCAAACATTTATTCGATGAGGCGCGCTTAAAGGCGCTCAAACCCAATACATGGTTAGTGAATTGCTGCCGCGGTGATGTGATAGATAACAAAGCACTTGTCAGAGTTAAACGCCAGCGTGATGATCTCAAACTTGTACTCGATGTGTGGGAAGGCGAGCCAACACCGATGCCTGAACTGGTGCCACTGGCTGAATTTGCCACGCCGCATATTGCAGGTTACAGCTTAGAAGGTAAGGCGCGCGGCACTTTTATGCTCTATCAAAAGCTGTGTCAGTTACTTAATATTGCTGCCGATAAAAGTCTGCTGGATCTCTTGCCAAGCTTTAACATTAAGGCGGTCGAACTTGCGACCGCGCCGAATGAAAAAGCGTTATTACAGCTCGCGCGTTTTGTCTATGATTTGCGCGATGATGACAAGATGTTCAGAAATACATTCTTAAATGAGAATGGCTTCGACACTATGAGAAAAAATCACCAACATAGACGCGAATTTAGTGCATTGGCGCTGGCTTATGACGGTCAATCTGAGGTAGATTGGTTGTCCAATTTAGGTTTTTCAGGAGTCGGTCAGTAGCTATGTCACAGGAATTTAATGTTGTCGTTTTAGGTGCATCGGGCGCAGTGGGTCAAACTATGATAGAGATCCTCGAAGAGCGTAATTTCCCGGTTGCCAATTTGTACCCTTTAGCCAGTAGCCGCAGCGCCGGTGAAACGGTCAGCTTTCATGGCAAACAAATTACCATTCTCGACGTAGAAACCTTCGATTGGACCCAAGCTCAAATTGGTTTCTTCTCTGCAGGTGGTGATGTTTCCGCCAAATGGGCACCGATTGCTGCTGAAGCAGGCTGTGTTGTGATTGATAACACCTCTCACTTTAGATACGACATCGATATTCCTTTGGTTGTACCTGAAGTGAATCCGCATGCTATCGCTGATTTCCGCAATCGCAATATCATTGCTAACCCAAATTGCTCAACCATTCAAATGCTGGTGGCACTTAAGCCTATTTATGATGCCTATGGTATCAGCCGCATTAATGTGGCAACGTACCAGTCAGTATCGGGCACAGGTAAAAAAGCCATTGAAGAATTAGCGCATCAGTGCACTAAATTACTGCAAGGTTTACCTGCTGACGCTGAAGTCTATCCAAAACAAATTGCTTTTAACGTATTGCCACAAATCGATAAATTTATGGATAACGGCTATACCAAAGAAGAAATGAAAATGGTCTGGGAAACCCAGAAGATTTTCGGTGACGATGAGATTTTAGTGAATGCGACTGCCGTACGTGTGCCTGTGTTTTATGGTCACTCGGAAGCCATTAATATCGAAACTCGTCAGCCTGTTGATGCCGAAGACGTTAAAGCTTTACTGCGTAATGCCGAAGGAGTGGTATTGTTTGAATCCGATGATGATTATCCAACAGCAGTGACAGATGCCGCAGGAACCGATCCGGTTTATGTGGGTCGCATTCGTAAGGATATTTCTCATTCTCACGGGATTAACTTGTGGGTCGTGTCAGACAATATTCGTAAAGGCGCAGCCTTGAACAGTGTGCAAATTGCCGAGATCTTAGTGAGAGATTATTACTAAGCATTAGATTGCATTTGATGCCCATTGAAAAGCCTGCTGTCAGCAGGCTTTTTTTGTTTTACAATTGTGAACAGTAGCAGGGCGGGGATTTCTGGTTTATAGTAATCTCAATAAATACAATTGCCTAAAGCCTGTTATCAGTGAGATAACTTTATAGCGCTTCAAAGGGAAGGATTGATGAAATTTCGCACTTCGTATCTTGTGGGTCTAATGGCCACTGTTTTAGCTGTTTCTTCTACCGCTTATTTTATTGATCCCGCCGTTGCTGCAGATACACCAAGATTAAAACCCTTAAAAATCATGGGGCCAGACGGACAGATCCGTCAAGTTAACCATCAATATGGTCCAACGACATCGAAAGATACTTTTTGGAGCATAGCGCAAAAAGTCCGTCCTGATGCCAGTGTAAGCGTCTATCAGGTGATGGCCGCCTTATACGATGCTAACCCTCATGCGTTTAACTCTGCCAGTTATAACAGTTTAGAACGCGGTATGATCCTGCTCATTCCGTCTAAAGAAGTCATGCTGTCGATCCCCAATCGTATGGCGATAGCCAGAGCAGAGCAAAGTGATAGACAATCTCGGGCTCCGGCGAAAGCAACGTCTAAACCGCCAGCTAAGGTGACGACAGCTAAAGCGCCAGTCACGGCTCCTGCGGTGATTGTTGAAACGAAAGTGACACCACCTAAAGCGGTTGCTGAAACACCTGTTCCAGAAAAGCCCAAGATGCTGAGTTCAGATGTGACGGCGCGGTTAGAAGCGGCAGAAAGCAAAAATCTGTCATTAACCGATGAATTAGCCCGCACGCAAGATCAACTCTCAGTGCGCACTTCAGATGTTGAAGCGCTAAAAGTTAAAGTTGAAGAATTAAATCAACGGATTGCTGTGCTGGAAGAAACGCTTCAAGCCAGTAAACTACAAAACCAAGCCTTGAAAGCTGAGGTTGAAGCTGCGCAAGTACCAGAGACGACAGCTGTTGAAGCTGAAGTAGAGGCAGAGGCACCTATTGAGCCCGATGACTTGTGGCGCAATATCCTTAACAGTCCTGTGTTATTGATTGCCGCGGCTGTGATTCCTGCCTTGTTCTTACTGCTTGCTGTGTTCTGGTTCCTGCGCCGTAAACGCAATAAAGAACGTCGTGAAATGCAGACACAAGAAGCGGTTATGGCCGCCGGTGCCGCTGGGATCGCGGGTACCGCCATCATGGACATGGATGATGACGATTTAGACGATATGGCGGTACATTTAGATTCTGACCATGCGGACTCCATCGATAGTCTTCTTGATATGGGCAGTGTCGATTTACAACCTGAGCAAGATTTGACTGACTCCCACGATCAGATGGATATGGCTTCTGAAATGTTTGTCGATCCGGGGATCTCTGCCGAGCCTGAGGTTGAAGACGAAGGGCAATCTCTTGATGATCTGTGGGCAGAAGCGATGGGCGATCAGGAAGAGGATATTGTTGAGGAGAAACCTAAATCTGGCAATATTCTTGAGGAAGCTGATCTTGATGCACTATTAGCGGGCCTAGGTTCTGACGACAGCACTTCTGAAGACAGCACCGAAGCCGAAGAGGATTTAAGTGAATTAGAGCGTAACTTTGCGAGCGATTTAGCTCAAGAAGATGACAGTAATGATATTACTTCTAAGCTGAATGATGTTGAAGTCGCAGACACTAAACCTGCCGACGAAGCCATCGCGGATGACGATGATCTTGATGCATTACTTGCCGAGTTTAGTGTTCCTGCTGAAGATATTGAGACTGCACAAGCGCCTGCCCCAGACGTTGTTGCGTCTGATGATGAAGATCTCAGTGCTGCCATCGCGGCAGAACTCGGTGATGAGCTAGATGATGAACTTAGCGGAGAAGACGTTGATGATATCGATGCCTTATTAGCTGATTTCGATAAACCAACGCCAGCCGCTGAACCTGAAGTCGAGCCTGATCTTGGCGCTGAAATTGCTGCTGAACTAGATGCGGAGCTTAATGAACTGGGTGTAGAAGACACCGATGACATCGATGCCCTGTTAGCCGATTTCGATAAACCAGCAGAACCTGAAGTTGAACCTGATCTCGGCGCTGAAATTGCCGCAGAGCTAGACGCTGAGCTTAATGAACTGGGCGTAGAAGATACCGACGACATTGATGCCCTGTTAGCCGATTTCGATAAACCAGCAGAACCTGAAGTTGAACCCGACCTCGGCGCTGAAATTGCCGCAGAGTTAGACGCTGAGCTTGATGAGTTGGGTGTGGAAGATACCGACGATATTGATGCTCTGTTAGCGGATTTTGATAAACCGACGCCAGCGGCTGAACCTGAAGTCGAGCCCGATATTCGTGCTGAAATTGCCGCTGAGTTAGACGATGAGCTTAATGAATTAGGCGTAGAAGAATCCGATGATATTGATTCGCTACTGGCGAGTTTTGATGCTGAGCCTGAACTCAAAGTCGATGCCGAAGATGATGATATCAGTGCAGAAATCGCCGCAGAATTAGAAGCTTCGTTACCGGAAGACATAAAAGGTGAAGCGTCAGGTGATGATGATTTAGATGCACTCTTAGCTGAGTTTGATGTGCCGAAGCAATTGGATGCCGATGAAGATGAATTCGACTTCGATATGGAAACGGCGCAACTCGATTCAGAAGACAATTCAGTTGACGAAGATAATTTACTTAAAGGCATTGGTGCGGCTCACTCTATCGACGGCACCGATGATACTTTTGCATTAGTCGAGGAACTGAGTGACGATAACGACGCTGATGTATTAGCAACGGCCGCAGTCACTTTGGCCGCTGCTGCAGCCGCGGCCAGTGTTAAAGAAAAAGAATCTTCTTTCTTTAATGATTTAAAAGCCAATAAGAGCAAAGATCCCCATGTGCTCGATTGGGACTCAGAGCTAGATTTTGCGCCTAAGGCTAAGCCTGCGGCAACGCAAGCAGATGTAACGGCTAATGATGTTGAGCCTAACAAAGATGCCACAGCGCTCGATTATGCATCTCAAGAGAAGCCCATTAATGCTACGCGTAACGATATTGATTTTAGTGAAGATTTTAAACTTGATATCAAAGAAGACGCGGATGATTTGGACCTTGAGCAAGGGCTAGACTTAAGTGACGATAACGTGCTCGCCGCTTTTACAGCCAATACAGATTATGACGATGAAGATGTGTTGACGTCGGAAGACAGTTTCTCACTCGTCGATGATCATAATCTTACCGTCGATGAAGCCTTGGCTGCACTCGATGCCCAGGAGTCGCGAAAAGCGCAGAAAAAGTTTGTTCCTGACCATGATTTAACCAGTTTTCAAAATGAAAACGGTTTTATCGACATCGACAAGTTGCTGAATGATGCCGATGAAGAGGGCGCAGATACCGATTTGTATTCGGAAGTTGACGTTGAGATGAGTGATGTCGGTGCCTTAATCGGTGATGCCGCGATGATCGATGTTGATGATGAAGAAAACTCAGTCAACGCTAAGCTGGATTTAGCGCGTGCTTATATCGAAATTGACGACAGCGACAGTGCGAAAGCCCTGCTCAAAGAAGTGCAAATTGACGGTAACGAGCGCCAGCAGGATGAAGCTGGACGTTTGCTCAAAGAGATTAGTTAATCCCGGTTGAGAGTGTTTCAATCTAACGGCGCCTTCAGCGCCGTTTTTTTTATGGGCTGCTGTGATAAAATGCGCCGCTAAATCAATTGTGAGGATAAGTGGATGCGGATTGCATTAGGTATTGAATATGACGGTAATGGTTATTTTGGCTGGCAACGTCAGGCCGAAGTCGATTCAGTACAAGGGCAATTAGAACGAGCGTTATCGATAGTGGCTAATGAGCCTATCGGCGTCTTCTGCGCTGGCCGTACCGATGCGGGCGTGCATGCCACTGGCCAAGTGGTTCATTTTGAAACCAATGCCATTCGTAATGAAGGCGCATGGACCTTAGGGGTGAATGCTAATTTGCCCGACAATATTGCCGTACGTTGGGTCAAAGAAGTCGACGACAGTTTCCATGCGCGCTTTTCGGCGACCGCCAGACGCTACCGCTATGTGATTTATAATCACACTTTTCGCCCTGGGATTTTACGCCATGGTGTAAGCCATTATCACGGCAATATCGATGCTGACAAAATGCACCAAGCGGCACAGGCACTCTTGGGTGAGCAGGATTTTACCAGCTTTCGCGCTGTCCAGTGTCAGTCGAAAACACCGTTTCGTAATGTGCATTGCGTTAATGTCACGCGCCAAGGTATGTATGTGATTGTTGATATCGCTGCGAATGCTTTCTTGCATCACATGGTGCGCAATATTGTCGGTTCATTGTTAGAAATCGGTCTAGGTAATCAGCCACTGACTTGGATGGGCGATTTGCTCGCGTTAAAAGACAGAAACCAAGCCGCAGCAACGGCTAAACCCCATGGACTCTATTTAGTTGATGTGACTTATCCAGAACAATATCAATTACCTAAGCTCGCCCTTGGGCCATTATTCATGTTGGATTGAAAAGATCTTATTTGAGAGATAATCGAATACGAGGATATACGGACATGCTTACAGTACCAGCGTCAAATGCAGCATTGGAACAGTGGTTGGATTATTTGCTATCTATACATCCAACCGAAATCGATATGGGGTTAACCCGTGTCTCTAAGGTCGCGCAAACCCTTGGTCTTTTGGATTTAGGTCCAACCAAAATAGTGACAGTGGCGGGGACGAACGGCAAAGGCACCACCTGCGCCATGCTCGAAAATATTCTGCGCCTATCGGGTTTGACGGTGGGCGTATACAGTTCGCCACACATGCTGAAGTACAACGAGCGAGTGCGTATCAATGGTAGCGATGTCAGTGATAGCGATTTTGTTACGGCATTTGAGCAAATTGAAGCCGCGCGCGGTGATATTTCTCTGACCTTTTTTGAGTACGCTACGCTCGCAGGCTTGATACTCTTTAAAACCGCTCAGCTTGATGTGGTTATCTTAGAAGTCGGTTTAGGTGGACGGTTAGATGCTACCAATATTATCGATGCCGACATTAGCGTACTGACGTCGGTCGATTTAGACCATGAAAGTTATCTCGGTAATACCCGTGAGCTTGTGGGCCGTGAAAAGGCGGGCATTTTCCGCAGTGGTAAACCTGCCATTGTGGGTGAACCCAACTTGCCACACACTGTCAATGATGTCGCCAATGAGGTTGGCGCCATCTTGTATCGCGTCGGTAACGAATTCAGTTATCAAGTCCATGGCAATCTGTGGGATTTTCAAGGTCAAGTGCTCAAACTGCACGATTTAGCGTTACCAACTTTGCCATTACCTAATGCGGTGACTGTATTGGCAGTGATTGAACAGGGCTGGCCGGATATCACGCCTTCAATTATTGCTGAGGGTATTAGCACTGCTCGGTTAACGGGTCGATTAGAGCGGGTGAGTGAGCAGCCGTTAGTGTTACTCGATGTTGCCCATAATCCCCATGCGGCGCGGTTTTTGGTACAACAGTTAGCGCCAATCGTTGTGGGTAAGCGCGTGTTCGCCCTTTGCGGCATGTTGAAGGATAAAGATATCGCAGGTGTGTTGCCTGTGATCAATCCACTGATCGACACTTGGTATTTGGTCAGTCTGCACGGTGAGCGTGGCGCGAGTTCGGCCATGCTACGCAAAACATTAGCCACTGAGGCTGTTGCATTTGAGTTTGAGGACATATCTGAGGCTTGGTCTGCATTAAAAGCGCAAATTAACCCAGATGATGTGGTAATTGTGTTTGGCTCCTTTTACACTGTGGCAGGTTTTAAGTCTCAATTTATGCAGGAAGTCAGTTTTGTCTAGCCAGTTTCATAATCGTTTAGTCGGCACTGTAGTGCTGGTTGCGCTTGGGGTAATTTTTTTGCCGGATATTTTGGATGGCAAAAAAGATCGCCAAGAAGAGCAGTTTTCCGAAATTCCTTTGCGCCCGACCGTGATTGAGCAGCAAAAAGCCGACGATGATATGTTTGAAGTCTTGTCGGCCGAGGATGCTGCCGCGCTGAATGGGACTGAGGTCGCCTTAGCCGAAATGCCAGTTAATGCTGACAATGAAAAGTCTGCCGTTGCGCCAGTAATCGAAGTCGCAAAGCAAGATGTTAAGAAAGACGTTAAGCCTGATGTTAAAAAAGCAGAACCTAAGCCTGAAACGAAACCTGAAGCTAAAAAAGAGCCGCCTAAAGCCACTGTAAAAACTGAGCCGGCTAAAAAAGCGGACGCTAAAGCGACCACTGTGGCTAAGGCTGAAAAGCCGAAAGCAGAAACGCCTAAAGCCAGTGCTGCCAAAGAGGATGCCGTTAAAGTGGTCAGCCGTGACAGCTTGAAAAGTGGCTTTACCTTGCAGCTTGGCAGTTTTAACAACGCAACGAATGTTAAAGCTTTGGTTGCACAGCTGCGTAAGAGTGGTTTTAAAGCGTACACTATTCCTGAAAACCCTAAAGATGGCGTATTAACTAAAGTGTTTGTCGGACCAGATGTGTCAGAGGCAAAGCTTAAGAAAATACAAGTTGAGGTGGAAAACCTTACGCGTCTTAAGGGCTGGATTGTTCCTTTTAATCCCTTAGAATCTTAATGGTGATATAAGATCAGCGACTGAAAATGATTTATTTACCTCTCTAGGGGTGAGAATCGTTTCAGTCTCTGGTAGAATCGCGCCGTCTTAAAGCCCATGTCGGAAAGCCATCTCAATGGTTTGGATTGATTACGCTATCATATTCGTCATCGGATTATCGACTCTCATCAGTCTGATCCGTGGATTTGCCAAAGAAGCCATGTCCTTAGTGGTATGGTTTGCGGCTTTCTTTGTTGCCAGCCAATTTTACCAAGATCTTGCCGTTCACTTAACACAAATGAACGATGAGATGCTGCGTAATGGCGTTTCTATTGCCATCCTCTTTATTACCACTTTGGTACTCGGTGCCTTAGTTAACTATATTCTCGGACAACTTGTTGTCAAAACCGGATTATCTGGCACTGACAGGCTTTTGGGCTTGTGCTTCGGTGCTATTCGAGGCGCGCTTATTGTGAGCGCCTTGTTGTTTTTCATGGATGCTTTTACAGGCTCTCCCAACTCCCAATGGTGGAAAGATTCTGTGCTAGTGCCCGAATTTGGCGTTGTTATCCAATGGTTTTTTGACTATTTGGAAAACACCTCCAGCTTTGTACCCAAACTATAAGAAAGAAAATAAAATAATCCTAAGTGATAGAACATCTTACAATGAGGAAGCTTACCCATGTGTGGTATCGTCGGAATAGTTGGCCAATCATCGGTTAATCAGACCATTTATGATGCACTGACAGTGTTGCAGCACAGAGGTCAGGATGCGGCAGGTATTGTGACCATTGATCGTGGTGCTTTCAGACTACGTAAAGCCAATGGTTTGGTTAAAGACGTTTTTGAAGTCAAACATATGCAACGCCTACAAGGTAATGCGGGTATTGGCCATGTGCGTTATCCAACTGCGGGCAGTTCAAGCGCATCTGAAGCGCAGCCTTTCTATGTTAACTCGCCATTTGGGATCTCATTAGCCCATAACGGTAACTTAACCAACACAGTCGAATTAGCCGAAGGGCTGATCAAAAAACGTCGTCATGTGAACACCACTTCGGATTCTGAAGTCTTGTTAAACCTATTGGCCGACGAACTGCAAAAAACCACGAGTTTGACCCTGACGTCGGAAGAAGTGTTCGATGCGGTCGCTAACGTACACCAACAAGCTCGTGGCGCCTACGCGGTTGTTGCCATGATTATTGGTCAAGGCTTAGTTGCATTCCGTGACCCATTTGGTATTCGTCCTTTAGTATTAGGTAAGCACGAAACCGCCACTGGCACTGAATACATGGTGGCTTCTGAAAGCGTGGCACTTGATGCCGTTGGCTTTGAAGTGATGCGTGATGTGGCACCGGGTGAAGCGATTTATGTTTCAATTGACGGCCAGCTGTATACCCGTCAATGTGCAGCCGAGCCTAGCTATGCACCTTGTATCTTCGAATTTGTTTATTTTGCCCGTCCAGATTCGACGATCGACAAAGTGTCTGTATATGCAAGTCGCGTCAACATGGGCGCTAAGCTTGGCGAGAAGATTAAGAAGGAATGGTACGATCACGATATCGACGTGGTTATTCCTATTCCTGAAACCTCTTGTGATATCGCGCTGGAAATTGCCCGTTGCATGGACTTACCGTACCGCCAAGGTTTTGTGAAAAACCGTTATATTGGCCGTACCTTCATCATGCCTGGTCAACAGGAGCGCAAGAAGTCAGTGCGTCGCAAGTTGAATGCGATTAACACTGAATTCAAAGGCAAAAATGTCCTGTTGGTGGATGACTCTATCGTTCGCGGTACGACCTCTGAGCAAATCATCGAAATGGCCCGTGAAGCAGGTGCTAAGAAAGTGTACTTTGCCTCTGCCGCACCAGAAATTCGTTTCCCGAACGTGTACGGTATTGATATGCCAACGTCGAATGAGCTTATTGCACACGGTCGTGATGCCGATGAAATCGCCAAGTTAATTGGTGCTGATGGCATTATTTTCCAAGACTTACCCGATTTAATTGAAGCGGTAAGAATGGAGAATCCTGCGATTAAACGTTTCGAAACGTCCGTATTTGATGGTCACTACATCACGAACGACGTTGACCAAGCGTATTTAGATCACTTGACGCAACTGCGAAATGACGATGCTAAAGCCGATCGAAATAAAGATATCGGCACTAACTTAGAGCTGCATAACGTCTGTCACCCATAAGGATTGTGGGTAATTTAGTATCGTAAAGTTTGTGGCCTTTTTGTTCTAAACTATACAAAAAAGCCAGTGAGAAATCACTGGCTTTTTAATGGCTTATATTTGCTTAACGGAGCATAGTGGTAACGTCTACGTATTTATACGTTGCGCTGTTTCAGTCATTACATTTTCTTCAGCGTGTTTGCGTTCAACCCAGTAATCCGCATTTTTAATCCCCAGTTTTACCGGGTCAAAAAGTGGCTCTATGCCGAGTGCTTGTTGTGATTCATAATCTTTAAGGCAAGTGAATGCGGTTTTCCTTAATAGAATAATAGCAATAATATTGAGCCATGCCATGAGTCCGACACCAATGTCACCCATTCCCCAAGCCATATCAGCCGTTTTAACTGTGCCGTATACGGTTGAGCCAATGATCACGACTTTGAGAACGACCATGAACCAAGGGTGATTTACTTTACGGTTAATATAGGCAATGTTGGTCTCGGCAATGTAGTAATAAGCCACTATGGTCGTAAAGGCGAAGAAGAACAGTGCGATAGCCACAAAGATATTGCCAAATCCTGGCATCATACTTTCCATTGCCGTTTGTACGTAGCCTGGTCCTGCAGCGACTCCGGCAATGCCGGTATAGAGCGCCGCACCGTCTGGGCCCTGAACATTATACAGTCCCGTAATGAGCAGCATGAAACCTGTTGCAGAGCAAACGAATAAGGTGTCGATATACACAGAAAAAGCTTGAACTAACCCTTGTTTGGCTGGATGGCTTACCGCCGCTGCAGATGAGGCATGTGGCGCTGTACCTTGACCCGCTTCGTTGGAGTAAATACCCCGCTTTACCCCCCACATGATGGCTAAGCCTAAAATGGCACCAAAACCCGCATCAAAGCCAAAGGCACTTTTGATAATTAACCATAAAATACCCGGTAGCTGGCCAATATTTAGCGCTATGATGACACAAGCCACTATGATGTAACCCAGTGCCATAAAGGGGACGACGGCACTGGCAAAGTGAGCGATACGTTTTACACCGCCAAAAATGATAAAGCCAAGAAGCATAGCCAGTATGGCTGCAGTCACATTAGGATCTATGTTGAAAGCGGTTTTTAAACTTGAACCAATCGAGTTAGCTTGTACGCCCGGCAGCAGGATCCCGCAAGCAAATATGGTCGCAATTGCAAATACCCATGCATACCATTTCATGCCTAAGCCTTTTTCAATATAAAAAGCAGGTCCACCGCGATACTCACCATTGATTTTTTCTTTATAGACTTGACCTAAGGTAGATTCAACGAAGGCGGAGCTGGCGCCGAGAAAGGCAACCATCCACATCCAAAATAAAGCGCCAGGACCACCAAAGGTGATTGCTGTGGCAACCCCTGCAATGTTACCTGTACCGACTCGGCCCGCTAATGTCATTGCGAGTGCTTGAAAAGACGACACTCCCGCATCAGTACTCTTACCATCAAACATCAGGCGGATCATTTCTGGCAGATGGCGCAGCTGTAAAAATCGAGTGCGAAGGGAGAAATAGAGCCCGACACCTAGGCAAAGAAAAATAAGTGCAGGGCTCCAAATTACACTATTGATCGCGTTGACAATCTCATTCATAGACTCCGATTCCTTTATTGTGTTGTTTTAGCAGAGTTTTTAGGTTTACGGTTATTCAACAGATGTTGAGTTAGGACATTCACTTTTGATTAAGACATTTTTTGTAAATATCCAAGATACTCAACATAACTATTTTTTAGGGAGCTTCATAGTTAAAGTGTTAAATATTTGAAACCAATGTGTTTTGAAATTGAGTTTTAGCATGGATAAATAGAGCGGAGGGGCGAGTTAACTCGAAATACGGTAGTGATTTATTATGAATGTCAGTTATCCCATTACCCAAAGTAGCATCCACACGCCGAATAAACTGCTTAAGCTATGGCGCGTGATTTGATGGCTGAGTAATAGAGATAAACTCACAGCAATAGGAATGACGAGAATGAATCCCCATGCTAACGGCATATCGATGATTTTCATTTGTCCCAGCCAGGTACTGGTGAGCATGCTTATTGCGAGTAACATTAAGCTATGGAATATCAATAACTGATTGAATCTTAATATTAATACTGGAGTTATTGTCATAGCCTGTCGCGCATTTATTGCAAACTGTCTCATAGTCACTCCTTAGTTATTTAGTGTATCTTATGCCTTGTTGAGAATCATTCGCAATTGAATTTACACTTAAGCTTTTACATTTAAGCTCGGTTTACTACAGAAATTTGCACTCAACTGGCGTTTGGGCTAAATTGTACTGTAATTATATCCAGTGCTTGGTGTTTGTATGATTCTCTATATCGCAGAAAAACCTAGCCTAGGGCGGGCCATTGCCGATGTATTGCCTAAACCCCATAAAAAAGGCGATGGATTTATCGAAGCCGCCAATGGCGATTGTGTGTCTTGGTGCGTTGGTCACTTGCTCGAGCAAGCAGAACCTGATGCCTATAATCCCGAATTTAAGTCTTGGAAATTCGAGCATTTGCCAATAGTGCCAGACAAGTGGCAACTAAAACCTAAGGCTGCGACCCGCAGCCAACTCACAGTGCTAAAACGATTAGTCAAACAAGCTAACACGCTGGTTAACGCGGGCGATCCCGACCGCGAAGGGCAGTTACTCGTGGATGAAGTGATTGCCTATCTTGGCGTGACGGGGGACAAGCTACATCAAACCCAGCGTTTACTGATCAGTGACTTAAACCCACAAGCTGTAAAACGGGCTCTAACGCAGCTACGCAGCAATCGCGAGTTTATTCCTTTATCCACATCGGCCTTAGCTCGCAGTCGTGCCGATTGGCTCTATGGCATGAATATGACGCGTGCGTACACCATCCAAGGTAAAAAGGTCGGTTATCAAGGCGTGTTATCCGTCGGCCGAGTACAAACGCCATTGCTTGGGCTAGTGGTGCGCCGTGATGAAGAGATTGCTCACTTTCAATCTAAACCTTTTTATGAAGTACTGGCGCATTTGGCGACCGAGAAGCAAGAAACCTTCAGCGCCAAGTGGCAACCTAGCGAAGCTTGTCAGCCTTATATGGATGAAGAAGGACGAGTGTTAACGAGAGGGCTAGCGCAAAATGTGGTGAGTCGCATCAGTGATAAACCAGCCTTAGTCACTCAATTAGTGGCTAAGGACAAGAAACAGAATCCACCATTGCCCTACAGCTTATCCGCGTTACAGATTGATGCGGCTAAACGGTTTGGTATGAGTGCTAAGGATGTGCTCGATACCTGCCAAAGTTTGTATGAACGCCATAAACTCATTACTTACCCACGCTCCGATAGTCGTTATTTACCCGTTGAGCAACATAACCTTGCGCCTTCGGTTCTTAAGGCGATAAGTGACGGCGCTGCTGAGTTATTGCAAGGTGCTGATGCACCCGATCCCCGTCTTAAATCTAAAGCATGGGATGATAAAAAAGTGGACGCCCATCACGCAATCGTCCCCACAGAGAAGACGGCTAACTTATCTAGCTTGAGTCAGCGTGAGAGGCAGTTATATCTTCATGTTGCTCGCCAGTACATAGCACAGTTTTATCCGGCTTATTGTTACAGTGAAACCACAGTGCAAGTGACAATCGAGGGTGGCTTATTTAATACTAAGGCGCGTCAGGATAAATCCCTCGGCTGGAAGCAACTCTTTGCCCGCCAAGAGCCAAATGGCAGTAAGGCGAGTGGCAACAAGTCGACGGAAGAAAGCACAGGTAAGGACGATGAGGAGAATGACGAGTTTATCGGCCAATTACCGCCTTTGAAATTGGGACAGGCTTTGCATTGTACTCGAGGCGAATTGTTGGAGAAAAATACTCAACCACCAAAGGCCTTTACCGATGCCACTTTACTCGGTGCTATGACGGGTATTAGCCGTTATGTGACCGATCCTGAGATCCGTAAAATTCTTAAAGAAACCGACGGATTAGGTACAGAGGCTACCCGTGCAGGTATTATCGAATTGCTGTTCAAACGCGGTTTTTTACAACGCTTAGGTAAATCTATTGTCTCGACAGACGTGGGGAAAGGATTGATTAACAGCTTGCCCGCGAGTGCGACTACGCCGGATATGACAGCGCTTTGGGAAGCGAGTCTGAATGGCATTTGCCATAAAGAAACCTCTTATCAAGCCTTTATGCAGCCACTGCTCGGCACCTTATCCACGCTTATCCAGAATGCAGGCGCACAACTGCCAACCGCGCTTAATGGTTTACAAGGCCAAGGTTATCGTAAAACGGCAAGTAATAAATCCGGTTATCGTAAGTCGCTTTACCGCAAAGCCTCGAGCTCGGCAAAACGGGCAGGCACTGCAAGTACAGCTAAAAGCAGTGTGAAGAAGTCAGTGGCTAGTGCTGGCGCAAGGAGTCGAACACGCAAAATGGCTACAGAGGTTTAATCATCACGAGTGCGTTGTGATTCTGTTGTAGGGGATATTCGACCTTAAGCTATAACGCTTTCATAGCACTGAATTTGGGCAAAAAAAAGAGTAAACCAAAACGGTTTACTCATACGGAAATGGGTCGTTAAAGCTTGCCAAAATCACTCAACTGATGAGGAGCAGGCATATAATCTCAGCATTAACTTAATTAGCCCTTAAAGCTCACATTTATCTTAAGGTGTCGCCTCGGTTTAAGCTGATGAGCTTATCCAGTATGCGTTCTCCATCCATGCGGATGCCGTTGTGCTCATATTCTGATGTTAACCAATACTTTAGCCTGCCAACTTGTTTTGTGGTTTCTAAACTGTATTGCATCTCTACAAACATATCTTCACTGTAAATGGCCGCTGCAACAGGGACTCGGTTTTGTGCCAGTTGCTCTAGATTGTAAAGTGTTGGCCAATCTGATTTATGGGCAAGGATTTCTGCCGCGGCTTTAAGCGGCACTAAGTGACTAAACTGGTCAAACATCCATGGGTATATCATCTCACCTGTGAATAAAAACGGTTTACCTTGTTGATAGTTAAAGGCGGGGAATTGCTGTCTAACCCTGTGTGCAGACCATTGTGAAGCTGAGTGTTGGCAGTAAATGGCCTCATGCAACAGGGCAAAAATTGGGTTAGTGTTGTAATCGAGCATTTGACCGAAATGATTTAAAAATAACGGATTGACTACTGCCCCTGAAGCCGTGTTGATCAAGGCTTGTTCAAGCAAATAATAAACCGATTCAGGCCCTTGCTCCATTCCAATATTAATACCTAGCAGTTGCAACATTTCAACCGTGAGGCGTTCACCCGTTGCCAAATACACTTCATTTTCAAGCAAATGTTTCGCTAAGCGAGTGACGAGATGTTGAGCATCGTGGAAGCGTTGGAAAAATTGTTTATTCTTCGCCAGTACGCGTTGATAAGTCGCAAGATAGACGTCGTCGCTGCTACGGGTTAATGATGGTATGCCACCCGTGATATAGGCTTCGCTGACGCCTTGAGGGGCGGCGCTTAAATAATGTAACACGCAAAATCCCCCGAAACTTTGGCCGAGAATCGCCCACTTATCGGCGGGACAAAGCTGGGCACGAATCGTTTCGGCATCACGAATAATATTGTCAGCCCTGAAATGGCTCAGATAATCCGCTTGAGCTGCGGGATCTAAGTGTTGCAGGCTTTGGTAATTAATCGGTGTTGATAAGCCTGTACCACGTTGATCGAGTAATAACACTCGATATTCTTTTAATGCGCGGCGGATCCAGCCGCTGTTGCTGGCGGGACGCATGGCCGCAAATCCAGGGCCGCCTTGAAAAAATACGATATAAGGTAGTTTTTTATCTTTGTTTTCTGGGCTACAGAGTTCTCTGGCAAACACTTGGATTTGCTCTGCAATTGGATTTTGATAGTTGAGGGGCAAGGTAAAAGTGTGTTTCTTCGCCAGCACTCCGGCGAGAATAATATCGGGTTTCATCAAACAACCTTAATGGCAGAGGATCATGTTATTGTGATTGGCAGATTGTATACCCAAATAAGCTGAAGATGCAGTAACCTAGGCTACCTGAAACGCGTATCTTCAGCTAACTTGGGTATAGACAAAATAGTTTATGTCGTAAGTTAGGATTATTTGATTAGCTTTTGGTGAAGATCAATTTTTTGGATACAAATTTGAGCCATGATGAGTTTCTTAGCGTAATCTATCGCTTATGGATAACACGAGATTGAAGCTATGAAGTATCAGATTATTCCAGTGACACCTTTTCAGCAAAATTGCAGCTTGATCTGGTGTGAAAAAACCAAGCGTGCTGCGGTTGTGGATCCCGGCGGGAATATTGACAGGATCCAAAACGAAGTGGCGAAACTTGGACTCGTCCTCGAAAAAATCCTCCTTACCCATGGGCATATCGATCATGTCGGTGGTGCAAAAGCCTTAGCGAAAGCCGCCAATGTGCCGATTATTGGCCCGCATATTGCCGATAAATTCTGGATTGATAACTTACCTAAGCAAAGCCAAAATTTTGGTTTTCCCCATTGCGATGCCTTTGAACCGGATCAATATCTGCAGGATGGCGATATTGTTAAAGTGGGCGAGCAAAGTTTATCTGTGCTGCATTGCCCTGGGCATACGCCGGGACACATTGCACTTTTCTCTGCCCAATCTAAGTTGGCGTGGGTGGGGGATATTTTGTTTCGAAGTTCTATCGGCCGCACCGATTTCCCCCAATCAAATCATCAGGATTTAATTCACTCGATCACCGAAAAACTGTGGCCCTTAGGTGCCGAGGTTGAATTCATTCCTGGGCATGGTCCTATGTCGACTTTTGGTGAAGAGCGCGAGCATAACCCCTTTGTCGCGGACCAACTTTTACTGTAATTGAGACGCCATTCAGCATTGCTTGATTTGTGAGCGATAATCACTCGCAAATCAAATGATTATTTCAACTAATAAACCAACCTTTTTTATGTTTTCTGTTTTTCCTTCTAGACTTAAAGCAGTTCTTCCGTCTACTGGGGTAAGTATGAAAACAAAAACAATGATGAGCGTGGTCTTTTCGACCATAGTCGCGAGTGCCGTGATTTCTGCGGTATTGAGCTTCAATGTTAAGTCTAAAATCGATCTCTTTAATGATGCGGCTAGCGTGCGATATCAGTCCTATCAAGTTGCCGATGAGTTAAGACAAAGTTCCGATGACCTAACGCGTCTCGCTCGAACTTACGCTGTTACGGGTGATGAAAAATACGAAAAAATGTATATGGATATTTTGGCTATCCGTAATGGTGAGAAGTCTAGACCTGAAAAATATCACCAGATTTACTGGGATTTGGTGCTGAGCTATGGCGATAAGCCAAAACCCGACGGTGCTAGCATTGCGATAAACACGCAAATGAAGTCCCTCGGTTTTTCTGATGAAGAATTCCGTTACCTTGAACAAGCTCAGCAAAACTCAGATGCGTTAGTCGCCCTCGAAGTGAAAGCCATGAATGCCGTTAAAGGTATTTTTATGGACCCCAACACCCAAACCTACACGATCAAAGGTGAGCCTAACTTAACCATGGCGAGGGAGTTATTACATAGCGACCAATACCACAGAGAAAAAGCTAAGATCATGCAGCCGATTGATGAGTTTTTTACAGCATTGGATAAACGTACCGATGGTGATGTGAATAACCGACTCGACTCCCTGCATGCGGCATTAAACTGGTCCCAACTGGTGTTATTTATCGTGATTTTAGCCGCCGTTGGCGGATTTATTATCGTTAAGAGCAGGATTGTGACTCCCTTAGTGCAGACTTGTGTTGAATTGCTCGATATTCAGCGTTCTAAAAATCTTGCGCGACGGATCTCTGTTACGACTCAGGGGGAAATTGGCGAAATCGTTAATCAAATCAACTTGTTTATCTCTTCCCTTGCCAGTTCATTATCGACGACGGATGGCATTGCAAAAGAGGTGGCTGATTTAGCTAAGCAAACTAAAGCATCAATTCAAATTTCGCGTGAAAGCTCAAATCGGGTGGCGAGAGAACTGGATGCCAGCGCCAGTGCGATGGAAGAAATGACCACGACCTTAGTGCATGTGAGTGAGAGCACTTCGAATGCTGAAAGCCGCGCCGCCGAAAATGAAACGCATGTCACTGTAGGTAAACAGACAGTATCGGAAGCGTTGAAAGCCATGTCGGTATTAGAAACTGAGTTTAGGAATACTCAGGACTCTATGTCACACCTAGTGAACGAAAGTACCCAAGTCAGCAATGTGTTGAGTGTGATTAAGGCGATTGCTGAGCAGACGAATTTGCTGGCACTGAATGCCGCGATTGAAGCCGCACGGGCCGGTGAGCAAGGACGAGGCTTCGCTGTGGTAGCTGATGAGGTTCGATCATTAGCCCAGCGCACTCAAGATTCCACCAAGGAAATCGATGATATTGTCGCAAGCCTTCAAAGCCGTACGAATCAAGTGGGTACATCTGTGACTCAAGCGGCGACGCTAATGCAAAAGGCAGGGGTAGAACTGCAACGTATCGTGGCAGTATTTGAGGATATTCGCCATAGTACGGAAGCGATTCATGGGATCAATACTCAGGTTGCCGCTTCAACCGAAGAACAATCTTTGGTTTCTAAAGAAATCGCTTCGAGCATGATGGTGATCCGCGATAATTCCCGTGAAGTATCACAGATTATCGAACAGATTGAATCGACATCCATTAGTCTAGACAACCAATCCCAGATACTGCGCACTAAGGCGGGCGAATACCAGTTTTAGATGAAATGTGGTTGATTTGCGAACAAACGCCACTCAGACATGGACGTCAATTCTTCCTCTTTAACTTCCCCTGAACATATTTTATGCTTCAACACTTTTTGAAATCTATTACTCCTTTCAATACGCACACGCCTTTGCTAACTTGGTTGTCCATATGTTTAATGCGAGCGTTTGACTAAGCGGTTTTATTTGCTGATAAAACTTGCGTCAAGTTTTGATGACAAATAGACGTCGATAGCTGCGTTATTAACGGTTGATAGTTTCAATAGCGATAAGCGCATTAAATTTTTTAAATCTCCCTAACCCAATGGAGTCCTTGCGGATGGATCACCAAATCGAAGATTTACTAGAGCATTGGCTACCACTGGCGGATGACGCTTGGGTACTTGCGGTGATCACCCAAATTCAAGGTTCGGCTTATCGTAAACCCGGTGCCATGATGTTGTTCCATGAGTTTGGTCAAGGCGTAGGTATGTTAAGTGGCGGCTGTTTAGAAGCCGATTTACGCCGTCATGCTCAAAATGCCATGCAGACTAAGCAAGTCATGTGCGTCACCTATGATGCAAGCGATGAGTCCGATGCCAGCTATCGACTTGGTTGTGGTGGCATAGTAGATATCATGTTGATCCCTCTGCTAAAAGAGAATCATGATCTTGGCTTAGTTGAGCTAGTGCAGGCATTTCGCCACGGTCGGTCGGGTTTTTACCAATTGCCTTTAGTCAAAGCGGGGACGGATGCACGCCAGTATCACGCTGCGTTTTATTCTGAGGAGTTGACGCCATTCCCCGCCAGCGATTTTGTACGCACGGGCGTTTTCACCCAAGACGCGGGAGAATCACTGATTATTCCCTTGAGACCAAGATTCCATCTTGGGATCTTTGGCGGTGGTATCGATGCTAAGCCCGTTGCCGCCATGGCCCACACTTTAGGTTGGCAAGTGACTGTTTTCGATGGTCGTACCGCCTATGCCAGAGCGGCGGATTTCCCCCATGCCCATATAGTGAAACTGACCGCGGGGGAATTAACCGCGAATCATATCGCTCAATTGGATTGCGCCGTGGTGATGAACCATAACTTGGGCTTAGATGCTGCGGCATTAAAGGTTATTCAAGCGCATCCGCTAGCCTATATCGCCTTGCTTGGTCCCGCCCATCGACGGGATAAAGTGCTTGGAATGGCAGGGCTCAGTGCTGAATCTTTTTATGGGGTGTTTTCTGCCCCCGCAGGGCTTGCCCTTGGCGGCGAGTTACCGAGTGCCGTGGCGTTAAGTATTTTGGCCCAGTGCCACGGCGTGCTCCATGGCGCGACCTTAAAACATCTCGATGAGATAATGCGTTGATGACATTGCCGCCAGTGCAAAAGTCCACTGCGCTAACGTCGACACTGCCCGGTTCGAGACAGCCCAGTTCAGCAGTGCTAAAGTCGGCAGCGCAGGCGCCATGCTCATCCAAACGGTTGTTGATTGTGGTACTCGCGGCAGGTGGGAGTAAGCGCTTTGATGGGGTTAAGTTAGCGCAACTTCTACCATCACATAGTGCTACGGAAATTCGCGAACAAACCATCATTAACACTCATGTTGAGCGTTTACAGCAGCTTAGTTGCCAAGATTTAGGTGTGGATCGCCAAGACATTCATTCGCTCCAGCATACGCCTTTGTTAATCATACTCGGTGCTCATCAGCACATATTGCAGCCATTATTAGTCGAGCTTCATTCCCGCCAACCCTTTGATATTTTAGTTAATCCACAGTGGCAAACAGGCTTGGCATCCTCAGTGAGTTTGGCGGCAAGCTATGCCAAGGAGCAGGGCTTTGATGCCATGCTGCTGACATTGGCAGACCAAGTGGCCTTGAGTGCAGACGATTATCGACAACTGATTTTGACATGGCATGAAACCGGTAAAGACGTTGCCGCCCATTATTTGGATGATTTAGGTGTACCTGCTATTTTTAATGCCTCTACATTACCGCAGTTCACTCACTTGAGTGGTGATCGCGGGGCGAAATCGATTCTAAAACAACAAGCACAGCGGGGAGCGTTAGTCGCTATAACACTACCCCGCGCCGCAATTGATATTGATACCCAAGCCGATCTTGCGTCGTGGTTGGCACTTAAGGAGTGAGTTATGGCAGAAGTATTATCAACCACTGCAGTTATCAAGGAAGCCAGTACCGCCGCTTCCACCCAAACACTTTTCATCAACGGTAAATCATTTACCTTAGATGCCGATCCTAAGATGCCAATCCTGTGGGCGTTACGGGATATTTTAGGGCTCACGGGCACTAAATATGGTTGTGGTGCAGGGTTATGCGGTGCTTGCACTGTGCATTTAGACGGCCATCCCGTACGCGCCTGTTTAACCAGTTTGGGGCAGGCACAAGGAAAACGTCTGACAACAATTGAAGGGCTGGATAATCAAAAGCTTAAAAATGCATGGGCCGAACATAACGTGCCCCAGTGCGGCTATTGCCAAGCGGGACAATTGATGTCGGCTGCGGCGTTAGTGGCGCAGCATCCGAAACCTTCTGAAGCACAAATCAACTCGGCCATGTCGGGGAATATCTGCCGCTGCGGCACATATCCGCGGATTAAAGCGGCACTGCAAAACTATGCCAAACAGGAGGGCTAATATGAGTACTTTTACTGCCGTAGAAAATATCAGCCGCCGCGACGTGCTAAAACTGTTTGGCGCAGTAGGGGGCGGATTAGCATTAGGGGCGAGCGGACTAACATGGAGCCCCATGGCGCTGGCGCAGGATAAAGAAGCGCGGCTGAATCTGTTTATTGCCATTGGTGAAGACGACAAAGTGTACCTCACTTGCCATCGCTCCGAGATGGGACAGGGGATCAGAACCGGCATTCTGCAAGTCTTAGCCGAAGAGTTAGAAGCGGATTGGGATAAAATCGTCCCTATTCAAGGCTTAGCCGATAAACGTTATGCCAGCCAGAATACCGATGGTAGTCGCAGTATTCGTGAAAATTACGACCGTATGCGCCAGATGGGGGCGATGGCAAGAACCATGCTAGAGCAGGCTGCCGCCGCACGTTGGAAAGTCCCCGTGAGCGAGGTGCATACCGCCGACCATAAAGTGTTGCATGCTAAAACGGGCCGTTCGGCCAAGTTTGGCGAGTTAGCGTTAGCCGCATCAAAGCAGCCCGTACCTGCCGTTGAGTCGTTAACCTTTAAAGAGGTTAAAGATTTCAAGCAGATTGGTGCATCACGCCAAATCGTTGATATGGATGCTATGTTAAGCGGCAGCGCGATTTATGGTTACGATATCAAACTCGAGGGTATGCTCTACGCCAGCATAATACGCCCGCCGGTGCTCGGGAGCGATGTGGCAAGCTTGGACGATACCGCAGCGCGCAAAGTGGCTGGTGTCGTGGATGTGTATCGTTTGCCCGCCGCTAAGGGCGCTCCCGCGTTTCAGGCTTTGGGCGGCGTAGCTGTTATCGCCACAAACACTTGGAGTGCCCTCGAAGGCCGCAAAGCCTTAAAAGTCACTTGGACTCAGACCGACAACAGTCAGCATGATTCAAGTCTCTATTTGAAAGAGTTGGTCGAGCGAGTACAGCAAAGCGGTAATGTTGTGCGTCAAGTTGGCGATGAGGTCAAAAACTGGCCCGAAGCGAATACGTTAAAGGCCGTTTATACCGTGCCTTATTTGATTCATTCTTCTATCGAGCCGCCCGTTGCAACTGCCCATGTGACTGAAAAGGGTTGTGAAATCTGGGCATCGACCCAAACGCCGCAAAGTACACAGCAAAATGTGGCCGCTGCGCTGGGTATGGAAGAAGATGTGATTAAAGTGAATGTCACCCTATTGGGTGGTGGTTTTGGGCGTAAATCTAAACCTGATTTTAGTGTTGAAGCCGCGCTGTTATCGAAGCAATTCAAGCGTCCAATTAAGGTGAGTTGGAGCCGCGAAGATGAAATTCAAAACGGTTATTACCATGCTATCAGCGCCCAGTCCTATCAGGCACTGTTTGATGCCAGCAACAAACCGACCGCGCTTTTAGCCCGTACGGGATTCCCATCGATCAGTTCAACCTTTGCCGAAGGGGTGGAATATCCCTCTGGCGGTGAGTTGGATTTAGGCTTTGTGGATGTGCCCTTTGCTTTGCCGAATTTAAGATACGAAGCGGTAAAAGCGCAGGCGCATAGCCGTATTGGTTGGATGCGTTCTGTGTGTAACATTCAGCACGGTTTTAGTGTCGGCAGTTTTGTCGATGAAATGGCTCATCGTTCTCAGGTTTCTTGCCCTGCAATGTGGCGTAGCCTGTTAGGTGAAGCAAGGCGTGAGACCTTTACCGACCAACAGTTTAAATATGGCAACTATGGCGAAGATCTTGATCGTCATCCCGTGGACGTCAGTCGCTATTTTGGGGTAATCGACGCGGTCGAAAAAGCCCAAGCTAAAGCGCCCAAGGCGGGTAAAAATCAGGGCTGGGGTTTTGCTGTACACCGCAGTTTTGTGAGTTACGTCGCTGTGGCTATGTTGGTGGAAGTGAGTGAGGATAAACAGCTTAAAGTGCTTAATGCCATCGCAGCCATAGATGCGGGCACGATAGTTAACCCTGATAGGGTAAAAGCACAGACAGAAGGTGCGATTGTATTTGGCCTGAGTTTAGCCTTGATGGGTGAAATCACTTACAAAGAGGGTAAAGTGCAGCAATCGAATTTCCACGATTATCCTTTGCTGCGACTTCCCCAAACCCCTGATATGGAGATCATCATTATTGCATCCGATGCGCCGCCCGCAGGCGTGGGTGAGCCGGGTGTGCCGCCCGTTGCCCCGAGTTTAACCAATGCGATTTTTGCGGCGACGGGGCAGAGGATCCGCGATCTTCCCGTGAATAAACTATTGCGAGTGTAGGGCACTGCAGAAGGGTTAACTGAAAGCTGTTTGAACAAAAAAGCGCCTAATAAGCGCTTTTTTCGTTTTTTTACCACAAAAAATTTGCTTGTTAGCGATTTTACGGGCATTAATGCCGAAAATTAGCAATAGATCAGGTTTTTGTTACCAAAATAGAGGTAATTTAACCAATATGTTTACCCAAGCTACCTCAAAATACACATTTTAGAGCGCCCAAGGGTATTAAACTTCCGTGAATAGAATTACTAAAGGGGTCATCCATGGAAAATCGTTGGCAAGTCGCTATTTCTGCCGGCCTATTGGCGGCTATTTGGTGTGGCGTCGCAGATGCTTTTCATCTGGTCACTTGGATCGGCTTTTTAGGTTGTAGCACTTTTTTTGCTCAACCTAAGGCTGGCTTTCAGGGCGTGATGATGGCGTGGTGCACAAACCTGTCCGGTGTATTTTGGGCTTGGCTCATTATCTCGGGTAGCAGCTTTTTTATTTCGCCCGTATTTGGGTATATTTTTACCGGCATAGCCACTTCGGCCATGTGTTTACAGGCAAGTTATCAAAAGCTTAGCTTTATTCCCGGCGCATTTATTGGCTGTTGCACTACCTTTGCTATGGCGGGTGATGTGGCCAATGTCGTGCCGTCGTTGATCATTGGTGGCTTATTAGGTTTTAGCATGAGCCTGTTAACAGGGCAGTTGGTTACTCTGACACAAAAGTGGTCTGCCGCCACACGTAACCAAGTTGCTAGCGCGGATTAGCATAATACCTGCTCAGATCTTATGACTGACATAGTTGTCGTGGCGATCTGAGCTATACTGCTGATTTAGTGCCAAATAGCATTTTGTTCTTAGGAATTATCAAGATGAAACAAATCCAGTTTCGTACCATTGATGCCATATTGATCAAGTTCAGTCTCAACGGAAAGTTTTGGGTAGTGTGTTCTATGGTGGCGCTGATCACGGCCGCCGTGGCGCTTGTCAACTATCAACATGCGCACCGTAACCTTGAGCAGGCCTCTATCGCTCGGGTTCAAGCTAGCGTCGATACCTTAGCGCAAGTTGCAATGGCGCAAAAGCTAGAAGCTGACGCCTTATCTCAATTTGCCAGTCAATACGGGTTAACTGTAACTTCAAGGCAAAGTGACGCGCAGCGTCAAGGGGATAAAGTGACGGCCAGCGCCAGTGTGTCAGGTCAAGCCTTACAACTGACACAGAATGTCCATGAGTGGGAAGCCGATGCGCGTAGCGATGCTAACTTTATGTTCTGGTTAGCATTAGTGGGCTTGTTGCCTTTATTCCAACTGAGTTACTGGATTTCGACTTCACTCGGTGGTGGATTATGGGACATGTACTTAGCCATCAAACGCTTAGCCGATGGTGATTTGAGCTTTAGATTAAACTTCTTTGGTACTGACGATTTCAGTTTGATTGCCCGCGAAATCGATCGCTGCGCCGACAATATGAGTGAAATGGTGTCAGCCATTGGCAAAAATGCACAGACCTTATCATTGGCATCCGATGAATTTAATCAACAGGCGGCCACCAGTGATAAACTGATTGGGTTCCAACATCAATTCCTCGATTCCGTTGCCGTGGCGATGGCGCAAATGACTTCAGCGATTGAAGAAGTCTCTGTTAATGCGAGTAATACTTCGTTGCAAACCAAGGAAAATTCAAGCCAAATGTTGGCCAGTCGTGGGCGTATTAGCCATACAGTGGAAAGCATTGGTTTACTCTCAACTAAGATTGGCGCGGCGTTTTCATCGGTGGAACAATTGTCTAAGGATGCGGCGAGTATTGATGCCGTGGTCACAACCATTAACAGTATTTCCCAGCAAACCAATTTATTAGCCTTAAATGCGGCCATTGAAGCGGCCCGTGCCGGTGAGCAAGGTCGTGGCTTTGCTGTGGTAGCCGATGAAGTGCGTACCTTAGCGGGTCGAACTCAACAGGCCACGGTAGAAATTCAGGCCATGATTGAAGGCTTACAATCTGGCACGAGTCGTTTATCTAGCATTACCATGGAAATAGTCGATCAGGCCGATGAAGGTCGCAGTGCGATTATCGCCGTCGGTGATGATGTTCAAGGCATGGCGCAATCGGTCAATGCGGTATTTGATATGAGCAGCCAAATTGCCGCCTCGGCGGAAGAGCAGAGTGTCGCCGCTCGCGACATTGCCGGACAATTGAATGAAATCCGCCATCAGTCGGAAACTATCAAACAAACGGCCCAGCGCAGTGTGACCTTAGCCAATGATCTGCACCATGCATCGGTCGAGTTAGATGGTATTTTAAAGCAGTACCGCACGAGCTAATGTGTCACCTTCAAAGTGGAACGTTCGTATTGGTCGCAGAGGCATAAAGTCCGATACTGAGTCTCACATTGAGTATTAACCTATCATCTGAAAATGGCGGAAATCTTAGATTTCCGCCATTTCATTCTCGATATACCTCAAAAGCTAGATATATATTGCCAGTTGCGCAGCATTAATTGCCATTTTTCTCAGTGACTCACTATCAATTTTTTAAAGAAGTATTCTTGAGCTCATTAGGTGTAGTGTACATGGTTTTATGCTCAATACGATTGCGGGACTCATCGCCTATCAATTGAAAGATAATAAGCCACAATTGAACATCACTAACACGAAGTTTAACGGAGTTTAATGCTATTGCAGTTATGGCTTGTTAAACCGATCTCAGGTTAATTAGGATTTTCGATGTTACATTGTAATCATTGTTGTTAATATTTGTTGATACTTAACGAATCATGTGCTTTCATTGTTATCGAGTTGTTTGCTTTTGGTGAGGGCAACTCGAAAATAAGAATAACTAGCACATCGGGAGATTGACAATGCATAAAAACAGCTTTCTAGCTAACTCTATACGCTTAGCTTTTTTGGGTAGTGCCGCATCTATTGCGGCATTTTCCGTTCCAGTCGTTAATGCAGCAGACCAACAGGTTGCTGAAAAAGTTGAAAGAATTGAGGTAACAGGTTCACGTATTAAGCGCACTGACTTGGAAACAGCTAGCCCTATTTCAGTCTTTTCTTCTGAAGATATTGCTGCTTCAGGGGCCGTGACATTAGAAGATTTTGTACAAAATATTCCAGCTATAAACGGAGGTGCTGAAGGTTCTTCTGTTAACAACGGTAGTCGTGGTTATGCTACGGCTTCATTACGTGGTCTGGGTTCTGGTCGTACATTAGTATTGATCAACGGACGCAGATTCGCATCTGGTGACTTGAACTCAATTCCAACCGCGTATGTTGAACGAATCGAAGTTCTCAGAGATGGTGCTTCAACCGTTTATGGTTCTGATGCCATTGCTGGCGTAATTAACTTTATTACAAAGAAAAGTTTTGAAGGCGTTGAGTTTAATGCCCAGTATGATGTTACTGGTGAAGGCGATGGTGATAAGACATTATTTTCAGTAACAACTGGTACCTCTTCTGAACGTGGTAACGTCGTGCTATCACTTCAGTATACAGATCGTCAAGCTATTGGGCAGGGCGACCGCGATTTTTCAGCATGTCCAATTTCAGAAAATGCTAATGGTAAATATTGTGGTGGCTCAGGAACGATTCCGCAAGGTCAGTTTTATTATGCCGATGGCACGCCAAGTAGTAGCGGATATGTGAAAGATAAAACTACTGGTCAGGTTCGTTTGTTTGATCCTACAAAAGATGCGTATAACTTTGCACCTGCAAGTTATATGGTTACCCCTCAAGAAGTATTTAGCATTAACAGCGCTGGTCGTTACGATATTACAGATACTTTATCGACGTTTATTGAAGGAGGCTTTACTAATCGCCAATCTGACCAGTTAATGGCTCCTGAAGGTACATTCTGGGGGCCATTAATGCCCGCATCGAACCCTTATAACGTAGCTGGTGAAGATATTTATGTAGTACGCCGCTTATCTGAAACAGGTGGTCGTGGTTTCTCTCAAGATTTTTCAGACTACCGTATGGTATTTGGATTTGAAGGTTCATTAGGTAATTATGACTGGGATTTATCTTACAACTTCGCACGTTATATCGATACACGTTTAGATACTGGACGTGTAAACCCTACTCGTGTCGATACTATGCTTGATCCTGCATTGTGTGCCGCTGATTCTGATTGTCCAGGTGTTTGGAATATTTTAGAAGAAAATACCCTAACAAGTGAAATGTTGTCCTATATGTTAGTTCCTAATTCGCCTGTAGTTCGAGGTGAGACACGTCAGTTACAAGGTAACGTGTCCGGTGGTTTAGGATTTGACTTACCAGGCGGTGAAGTAATGTTTGCTGCTGGCTTTGAAAGACGTTGGGAAGAATACTCAAATACTCCAGACGGTGCTGCGTCTATTGGACAAATCTACTCCGTTACAGGGGAACCTACTTCGGGTCAATACTCTGTTGATGAGTTATACACAGAACTTGATTTACCTTTATTAGAAGGCCTTCCATTTGTAGAGTCTTTACGGGCAACAGCTGCAGTACGTTACTCCGATTTTGATTTCTTAAATGATAGTTCAACTAATACCAAATTTGGACTAGAGTGGGTTCCTATTGATGGGCTGTTACTTCGTACCACAGTCGCTTCAGGTTTCCGAGCTCCTGGGATAGGCGAGCTTTTTGCTCCTCAGAGCGAGACTAATCTGGCATATACAGAGCCTTGTAAGCAATATGCAACTGGTGCTCAATCGGCTACAGTGAAAGCTAACTGTGCTGCTGAGGGGTTACCTGGTAACTTTACTCTTTCTTCAAATCAGTCTAGTACAGTTGTTGGTGGTAATCCTGATTTAAAACCTGAAGAGTCTGATAGCTTTACCGCAGGTTTTGTATATAGTCATGATATCGGTATAACGATGAGCCTTGATTATTTCGATATTGAGATCACCAATGGTATCGGAACAGCAGGTACTGATAACGTTATTAACGCATGTTGGAATTCAGAGAACTTTTCCAGCCCTTTATGTCAATTTGTTGAAGGTCCCAGTTTAACTGGTGATGCACCACACGCAACTTCACCATATCGCTCTGCGCTAGGAACAGTTGCTGGTGTCTTATTAACTAATGCAAACTTATCGGCATTTGAAACTGCTGGTTATGATTTCGATTTAACATATAAGACAGATATAATGGGAGGAGATTTTGCAGCAACTTTAAATGGTACATACCTTGAAAAGTATGATTATACTCCATTTGATGGTGCTGATAAAATTGAAGCAGCAGGTAAAGTTGCTGCAGACCAGTGGGAAACTACACTAGCTGTATTTTCTAAATTACGTACAAACTTAAACTTAACTTACTCAATGGATAATTGGTCTGTTGGTTGGCAAACTCGCTATCAATCAGAGGGTGAAGATTTGTATGCGAGTGCTAGTAACTTAGATAACATTGCTGATGCTGTATGGTATCATGATCTTCAAGGTACTTATTTTGTCTTTGAAAATACCGCACTAACAATTGGTGTTCGTAATCTGTTTGATGAAAAGGTGCCTTATATCACTAATAACCAAGATATGAACACTATTCCAGTTTCATATGATACAGCTGGTCAGTACTTGTATGCTAAAGTAAACGTAAAATTCTAATTTCTAGTCTGTTTTATGTAAAAATAAAGCCAGCCGTAAGGTTGGCTTTATTTTCGATATAAGGAGAGTTGCTAGTGAATGTTGTGCTACATAAAAAAAATTAGAACAAGGGATTACTTATTATAGAGAAAAGCGATATGACCAAGCTATTCAGTTGTTATTTCCTTATGTTAATTTCAGTTCGAATGCGAACCTACTTTATGTCGTTGCTCAATCATTTCGTCAGATAAAAAAATTCCCCCAAAGTCTAGAAGTTTATGGTCGACTAATTTCATTGCATAGGCATCCTGCTTTTTATTGCGGTTATGCAGGCTTGTTGGTTGATATTGGGGAAGTAGAAAAGTCATTTTTTTTCTTTGATTTAGCAATTAAAATTGATAGGCGTTACTTCGATGCGCACTACAATAAGGCAATTGCACTTTATAAAAATAATCGAATAGAGGATGCTCTTGTTAATTACTTGCAATCACATCGAATAATTAAGGAGCACGAGGGGGCAATTTTAGGTGTAGGTCAATGTTATGCTGAGCTAGGGCAACTAGATAAAACGATGGCAACTTTTGAAGACTTTATAAAGAATAATAATCAATGTATAAAAATAAAGTATCAGTTGGGTAAATTTTACTTAGATATTCATTCTTTTGAAAAGGCAGAGTTGCTTTTGAAAGAATGTTCAATACTAAATCCTGACAATCGTATTTATACACTTACTTATGTGTCGGTTCTTGAATCACTGTCTTTGCAAGAGGAAGCGTTGAAACAAACTTTAAAGCTATTGAAGTATTATCCTTTTGATTGTGAAATTCATAATAGAGTATTTGAATTTTTGTGGAATAGTAACTCAGTTGACTATTTTGTCGAATATAGAAAAGCATATCAAGCTAACTCCAGTGATCCACTTATGATTGATTATGCCCGAAAGCTTATTAAGCTAAATGATTTGGTAATGGCAAAAAAAGTGTTAAAGGATTATATTGGCCATGCCAATGACGATGAGATACCTTTTATAATGTTAGCGCATGTTCTGCGAGAAAGTGGGGAGTTTAAACAGGCGTTGTTGGTTCTTGATAAAGTTCCTATTGGCTGCAATATTAATGAATATACTGTATTTGAGCGTGTGGTTACATTACTGTGTCTTGGCGAATATCAAAAAGCGTTACTTTATGCAGAAATGATATATTTTAAATCTAATCCGACACAAGGGACTATTGCGCTATACTCTAGTGTTTTACGTATATGCAATCGCCAGTCTGAATATAGTAAAATTTTTAACTTTAATGAGTTAATTAGAGTTTACGATTTTTTGGATGAAGTAGGTGAGGGTTTACATAATGAATTAATCAGAGATGTATTAGCCATGCATGGTTCTGACAGACATCCAGTAGAACAATCTTTACGCTCAGGGTCTCAAACCAAAGGGGAATTGTTTAATCAGAATATTCCTAGTATTTCAAAGCTGAAAGGAAAAATAACTTCCATTATTGAAGCGCATATAAAATCAAGTTCTTCTGAATTAAGAGAGTTTTTTTGCTTATCTAATACAGATTTTTTTAAATTTAGTGGTTCTTGGTCTATAAACTTAAGGGATAATGGATTTCATGTTAATCATTATCACAATGCTGGAATTTTTAGTGGTTGTTATTACCTTGTCACCTCAGGTGTCTCTAACGGAGGAGAGGGGTGGTTGAAATTTGGCCAGCCAGAATTAAGTCGTTGGTTGGAATTTGATGCTGAATACTTAGTAAGGCCAGAAGTTGGTCGGTTAGTAATTTTTCCATCATACATGTGGCATGGTACTACACCTATGTCCGTTTCTGGTCAGAGACTGACTATTGCATTTGATATAGTGCCAATTTGATTATTAGAAGTAATCTTGGATGTTTTTTAAAATTTTACTCTTTAATTTAGTTGTTGTAAAGTGGTTTTATAAAATAATTCTATGCAGCCTCGTTTGAACTTAGGTTTTTATATGTGCTCTATTATTTTATCAGGTAATTATTTGGGTTTTACATACTGTCGAATTGTTTTGGTGTTTATTTTTTATGCTGGTTTTTAATTAAAGTTGTTAATTGTCACTGTTATCAGCAGATAAATGGGTATTTTATTAACTATATGCGTACTACTTAGCTTATATCTTGGTTTCTACAAGGACTTCATGAAGTTTACTAAGTATTTGTAAGGTTTTTCAGACAGTGCGGTAAGAAGTTTTTAATCGTATCCAATAAAAATAATAGCAACAATATCTAACCATGAATTTTTTGTTAACCATGCTCGCATTGAAAGAGTATTTCCTTTAATAAAGCTATGAGTCGTATTTACAAAAAACTTCAGGTCTAATTCTGTCATACAAGCCGCAAAGGTGATGATCGTGGGGAAATCAATCATGGATAAATGGGTGGGCAACTAAAGCTTGAACGCCAGAGTGGCTCTCCCAAAGTCTCGCCCACTACCCTGAAAAAATTGAAATCCGTGTGAAATTTAAATGCAAATTGCCTATTTTTAGGAGCACTACTTGTCCTAAAAAAGGCAATAGCTCTTTGATGTAAGACTCTATGGGCAATGTACGCTAATCAGCGAACTAAAGCAGGGTTATTTTATTGTCATCCCAAAACCACCGCCTCTGGCGGTGGTGATTGTTCCTTGAGGCTATAGCCTGAATTACGCCCATGCTAAAAGAGACTTCTTATTCACCACAAGTAAGAGGAAACGAAAAGCATGGGCGATTATAGAAGTTCATCACATGTTTATTGGCGTTGCAAATATCATATTGTTTGGACTCCGAAGTACCGTTTTAAAATATTAAAAGGAAACCTTGGTAAGGAGTTATACAGGTCAATTTATATCCTTTGCAATATGAAGGGTTGTGAGGTTTTAGAATTAAACGTTCAGATAGACCACGTTCACTTGGTAGTCATAATCCCGCCGAAGCTGTCAGTATCAACGCTGATGGGAGTATTGAAAGGAAGAAGTGCGATAAGGCTATTCAATAAATTCCCTCATGTACGTAAAAAGCTATGGGGCAATAGCTTTTGGACCAGAGGTTATTTTGTAGATACAGTAGGTGTTAATGAAGAAATCATTAGACGATATGTGCGCCATCAAGATAAACAAGATCAGGAAGATGAGGCTCAATTGTCGTTGCAGATGATGTAGGTTCTTGGAATAGCCCCTTCCAGGGGCAAGTCAAAGTCGCCTTCTAAGAAGGCGGATTCTTTACTATCTAATCGGCCATGGTTTTGCGACTCAACTTGATACACTATTGCTGGAACATGTACTTTTATCGATACAGCGGCAAGCCATATTGATACTTGCTGGTGATGATTTGGCTGAGCCGTGACGCGGTCGCAATGCCATTGGTAATAGGGCTTGCCGGCACTGGAGCTATTTTTATTTTTGACTTCAGTGCTTTACTTGTCGCAGTTACGACAGCTGTATTTTAACCTAACGTGTTCGATGACTTTAATGGGTGTTCAATAAATCCTGCTTGTGATACTAGGTGATAAGTCATGAGAGTGATAGCAGAGTGCTGGATGTGCATGGGGTTGTGTTAGTGGAAGACTAGCGATGTACAAGTCGAGTTGCTGAGGTGTAATACGCAAGCTCAGCTGCTTGTCATCGATACCTAGCCATTTAAAGATGTTCTGTTCGAGTCGATTGTAATGTAGTTAGAATCCATTGCTGGCCCACTGCTATATCTTCAACTTATTACGATGGCGGTGCAGAAGACAAACAGGTGTTCATTAAAAGGCTCTTGACGCAGGCTATAAGTAACAATGTTGCTCAAAATCTTTATCGACTTGCGTATATCAGTGATGCCACAAATTAAAGTGATATCGAGTAGGGTGCTGCTACCAAATAAATTGTTTTCCTATAAATCAAAAGAACGATCATCGTGGTTGATGGCTAATTTATGAAGGTGTGGTTTAGAGGACGCTTACGTTTAAAGAGATGTTACAGAAATTCGAACTTCGGTTGTATCTATCTTCAAGTTGCTTTGATTAATGAGTCTGCACCCAACGTACTCTTCAAAATTCTCTATGCCAAAGTCTAGATGCAAGTAAAGATTATAAGTTTGAGTTAGTTTCATATTATAAGATGTTAATTGGCAAAACTTTAGAACAAAAAATAATCTAATTTAAATTGTTGATTTATTTGGTTTTTTTTGGTTGTTAATTTGAGTTCCTTAATTGTATTAACTTTTTTGGTGATATTTTGTCTAAAAAAACACCTTTCGTAAAAAATTTCATTATTAACGCTTCTTTACACTAGTTTTTAGTCGTCTGAAATGTTGACACAGGTCAACATTTTGTGAAATGATGCCAGCGGGTCTATGCCTGTAAGGGCGTAGGAAAGGGAAGAAAAAACTAAGAATCACAAGAGAAAGACGAACTTACAGAAATTTTTTCGGCAAGTATTTATCCCTTGTCGTTATGTTGCTGGTAAGTTAAACCTTTTTATTCACTTCAAATTGGTTGGGAACTATGTCCAAGGTAAGCAATAGAACAAAAATCGCTACTGCACTTGTTGGCGTGCTGGCATTAGCGAGCAGCAACTTAGTAGTTGCAGATCCTCTTACCGACGTGCAGAAAGCGGATAGTATGATCCATGCTGATGCTGCTGCGTCGCAAAAGAACGTTGATAAGTATTTCGATCAAGCACAAGACATGCTTTTTGAGTATGGTTCTGTCGCAGATGAGCGTGAATCACTGAAATCATATAACGATTACGTTGCAAGCTTAGTCGCTGATCAACAAAAGACAATGGATTCAGTGCAGGGTGACATCAATGGTGTTGATAAACTTCGCCAAGGTGTTGTGCCATTAATGTTTAAAATGGTTGAGTCATTAGAACAGTTTGTTCAATTAGATTTACCTTTTAATTCTGAAATACGCACTAATCGTGTTAATGAACTGAAAAAACTTCTTAATACTGCCGAAGTCACACTAGCAGAAAAATATCGTCTAATTCTTGATGCTTATAGTATTGAGCGTGAATACGGTAGTGCTGTTGCCGTTAACCAAGGTAAGTTAAACCTAGATGGTAAAGAAGTGTTGGTTGACTTCTTTAACTTAGGTCGTGTTGCTCTTTATGCACAGAGTTTAGATCAAAAGACTGGCTGGATGTACAACCCAGAATCTAAGGGTTGGGATAAGTTAGATGACAGCTATTTGCGTGAACTGACCAAAGGTATCCGCATTGCCCGTAAACAAGGCGCTCTAGATCTATTCGCGTTACCAATTCCTGCTGCGGAGACTGCACAATAATGAAGAAGTTAATTACTACAGCTGTGTTGGCTGCAAGTTTCTCTTTAACTGCTGGTATGGCGAGCGCTGCTGATGCGCCTAAGTCAATTGACCAATTATTGCAACAAGTTAAAGTTGAACGCGCTGCAGAAGGTAAAGTCAACAGCAAGCGTGAGCAAGAGTTCCAAGCAGAGCGTGGCGATAAGGCCGCTTTACTGCAAAAAGAAAAAAATGCGTTAGCTGCTGAAAAGCAACGTGGTAAAGATTTAAACCAAGCGTTCTTAGATAACGAGCGTAAAATTGCTCAGTTAGAAGAAGATCTAAAAACGGCTCAAGGTGACTTGGGTGAAATGTTTGGTGTAGTTAAAGGTGAAGCCGGTGATTTCGCTGGTAAACTGGCAAGCTCAAACATCAGTGCTCAATTCCCAAATCGCGATAAGTTTATCGCTGATTTAGGTGCCCGTAAGCAATTGCCAAAAATTGAAGAGTTAGAACAATTTTGGCAAGAGCAGCTATTTGAAATGGCGCAATCTGGCAAAGTGGTTAAATTTGAAGGTTCTGTTACCGAAATTGATGGTAACGTGAAAACGACGACTATTCATCGTGTTGGTGCCTATAACTTAACGGCTGACGGTAAATACGTTGTATATAACCCTGAATTAGGTTTAATTCAGCAGTTATCTCAACAACCTGAAGGCTATCAAGTTAGCGCTGTTGCTAAATGGGAAGAAACGGCCTCTGGTACAGCACCTTTCTATATTGACCCTGCACGTGGCGTACTGTTAAACATCTTTACGAACAAAGCTAGCATGGAAGATCGTATCGAGTCAGGCGGTACCATTGGTTATATTATTCTAATATTACTTGCTATTGGTTTATTAATTGCGGTTGAGCGTTTCATTGTGCTGGCAGCTATCGGTGCAAAAGTTAAACGCCAAGCTAAGAATGTTGATAACCCAGGTAACAATGCCCTTGGTCGTATCCTGAAGGTTTACCATGAAAACAAAGATGTTGATGTTGAAACATTAGAGTTGAAGCTGGATGAAGCTATTCTGAAAGAAACGCCTGCATTAGAAGCTCGAATTTCAATTTTGAAAGTCATTGCAGCTATCGGCCCAATGTTAGGTCTGCTAGGTACAGTAACTGGTATGATTGCGACCTTCCAAAGTATCCAACTGTTCGGTACTGGCGATCCTAAACTGATGGCGGGTGGTATCTCTATGGCTCTGGTTACTACAGTACAAGGTCTGGTTGCAGCTCTGCCACTGATGTTACTACATGCAATACTCGTTGCGCGTAGCAAATCAATCACCCAAATTTTGGAAGAGCAAAGTGCGGGCATTATCGCAGCACATGCTGAGAAGAGGGCTAACTAATGATGCTATACCTGATGGACATATGGGATTCCGTCAGGGGCTTCATGGCCGCTGGAGGAAACGTCCTTTGGTTGGTTGCGTTTGTATTGTTCTTCATGTGGGTATTGATGCTTGAGCGTTATTGGTATCTTAATTGGATATCACCAAAGCAACATAAAGCTATCATATCTGCGTGGGATGCTAGAGAGGAAACAACCTCTTGGTACGCACACCGTATCCGTGAAGCTTGGCTGTCCCAAGCGAAGCAAGATTTGAATGCACGTATGCTGATGATTAAAACCTTAGTAGCAATTTGTCCTATGATAGGTTTGTTAGGTACCGTAACCGGTATGATTTCAGTGTTTGATGTGATGGCAGTTCAGGGGACGAGTAATGCTCGTTTAATGGCGGCTGGTATTTCAATGGCGACTATGCCCACGATGGCGGGGATGGTTGCAGCATTATCGGGAGTATTCTTTAGTACTCGTCTGGATGTAAAAATGAAAATCAGTTTAGAAAAGCTAAAAGACAGCATGCCGCACCACTAGAGAGAGATTGAACATGGCACGTAAAAAGCATTCCAGTGTAGACGAGGAAGCGCAAATTGATATGACACCGATGCTCGACATCGTGTTTATCATGTTGATCTTCTTCATTGTAACAACGTCATTTGTGAAACCTTCTGGTTTGGATTATAACAAACCAAAAGCTTCGCAAGCGACTTCAAAGCCTTCGGCTAACATCTTTATCGGTGTCAGTAAAACAGGCGTGATCATGATGGAAAACCGTCAGGTTGATATCGAACGTGTAACGGCAAACGTTGAGCGCATGCTGGCTGAAGCTCCTGAAGCTGCGGTATTGATTCAGGCTGATAAAGACGCAATGCACGGCTTAGTTGTTAAAGTTCTAGACCAAGTCAAAGCGGCTGGTATAGATAAAATTTCGGTATCTGCGGGGAACGATTAATATGCTAAGAGCACTAGTATCGATCATTATTGGTGCTGCTGTGACTTTTGGTCTGTTCGCTTTTATGGCGTTCTTGGTCGGTGGCGGCGCACAGCGCGGCGAAACATCGGCCGAGACCCCTGTAATTGAAATCACTATGGATAGACAGGATTCAAAAGCACAGAATAAGCCAAGGGTAGTGCCTAAGCCGCCACCACCGCCAGAACAGCCACAGAAGCCTGAGGCAACGCCGCCAGAATCTTCGAGCAATATTGACACAGCAATGTCGTTCAATATGGGTGGTGTAGAAGCTGGAGGTCCAAGTACCGGTTTTAAATTAGGCAATATGATGACTCGCGATGGTGATGCTACACCTATCGTTCGTATCGAACCTCAGTATCCAATTGCTGCGGCGCGTGATGGTAAAGAAGGTTGGGTACAACTTCGTTTTACCATTAACGAACTCGGTGGTATCGACGACGTTGAAGTTATTCAAGCAGAACCAAAACGCTTATTTGATAAAGAAGCTATTCGTGCACTGAAGAAGTGGAAGTACAAGCCTAAGATTGTTGATGGCAAGCCATTGAAACAACCTGGTATGACAGTACAACTAGACTTCACCTTAGATAAAGGAGGCAACCAATAATGCGTAATGTTAATAAAATCGCAGTTCTATTATTGCTTTCTGTTTGTGGAGGTTCATTAACTCTTTCATCTGCAGTCGCAGAAGAAAAGTGTGCTATCGACAAACGTCAATCTAAAGCCGTGGGCGAAGGTGCGGCGAAGAAAGTTCAGAAGTCATTTGAAGCTTATACCAATGGTCAGGTCGATGAAGCTATTGCTATTTTGCTAGAGGCAAATGCCAAGAACGACTTCGATAAAGCCTATGTTGCACGTATGTTGGGTAACTTTTATGCCGAGAAAGGCAAAATGGATACCGCGATCAAGTACCTAAAACAAGCTGTTGAAGCTGATATTTTAGGTGGTACAGATCATGCTGCAACTATGCGTCTTTATGCTGATTTGCTATTACAAGAGAAAAAGTTTAAGGAAGCGATTCCTTATTATTACAAGTGGATGGAATTTACTTGTAAATCCGATTCTCAAATGTATCGCCGTATTGGTATTGCGCATTCAGAACTTAAGCAGTGGGATAAAGTGATTGAAGTGGCCGACAAAGGTCTTTCATTAGCTGAAGCTCCTGACAAAGGTCTGTATCAAATGAAACTGACTGCTTACTTCAATCAGAAGAAGTACAAGAAAGCTGTTGGTGTGTTAGAAGTCATGGTGCCTTTATTCCCGGATGATGGCAGATTGTGGGTTCAATTAGCACAGTTTTATTTGATGGTTGAAGACTATGACAAGTCTCTTGCAACTTACGATCTGGCTTATAGAAATGGTTTCTTAGATAGCGCGGGCAACATTACGCGTTTAGCGCAGTTAATGGCACAAAAAGGTGCTCCTTATCAAGCCGCTAAAATTTATCAGAAACATATGAAATCAGGCATGATCGCTGAGGACGCTAAGTCTTTAGAGATTTTGGCGGGTTTCTATCAAAATGCGAAAGAGTTTAAGCAAGCTGCTGAGTATTACGGTAAAGCTGCAGCCATCACCAATGATGGCAAGACTTACTTAAAACAAGGTCGCTTATTAAACTTGAATGAACAATATACAGCTGCGATCCCTGTGCTTGAAAAAGCCATATCAATGGGTATTGATCATCCTGGTGAAGCAAACTTTGAATTAGCTTTGGCTCATTTAAGTTTGAAACAGTATAAGTCGGCTTATAACCGTGCAGTGTTAGCTGCTAATGATAAGAAGACACAGAAGAGTGCAAATAGCTATATCTCTTATATTAAAGAGAAAGCACGTATGCATAATGTCACGCTGTAATTACTTCGCAGTTTAGTGTTTGAATCGAAAAGCCCCGCAAGGGGCTTTTTCTTTGGTATCAATAAACCTATTTACTGTAAGCGGATTAAAGCTTTGGATTGATCATGATTTTTTTCAAGCTGTTGTGAAAGTTGGCTGACATTACTGAAGAGTGACTCTATTTTACTTTCCTGTGTAGGTAGGCAAATACAGGCAGCCAGTTTATAGTCGATTGTCAGTTTATGATGTTTACCAAAATCTTGGTTAAAGTCAGATATTTGCTGTTCTATTCGCTTTAACACTACTTCCGTTCCCACCTCATCTATATTGAACAAACCCAACGCAAAGTGATTGTGATCTAACCTAGCAATCATATCTGTTGCTCTTAATAGCGCTTCTTGCACTTGTTTAGTAAAGAATTCGAGTAAATGGGGTTGTTTGACGGTTTCATGAATGTGAGGGCACAGATACAATAGTGCCAAGCTTTGGTGGTCTCTCATGTGACGATGCCATTCTCGGTTGAATACTTCCATGAAATAGGTTTGGTTATAGACTCCAGTTTCAGGATCCCTGAAACCTGAGTTGCGGAACGAGTAGATCATAGATTAACTCCGATAGCAGACCTTGAACTAAGTATAGAAACAGTTCTGCAATAGCGGGCCAAAAAGGAGAAATATTAAAATGAAATTGGGTTTATTGGCAGGTTCGATAGCGTTAATCTTCACCCTTCAAGGTTGTTCTAAGCCTGAAGCCACTGCAGTTCAACAAAATAGCTCGGCTAATATGACAGCAGTGCAGGGCGAAACTCAAACGGCAGAGCAGCGTTACTTAGCGCTTGTGGATGCGTATTTTAAAGATTACCTAAAGCTTGAGCCCATCTACGCTACTTTTGTCGGCGTAAATGACTATAACGCCGATTTCGGTGGGGATTTAACTGAGGATTACCTTAAGGCCCGTCATGATCTTAACACTCACTATTTAGCTCAGGTGCGTGCGATAGATCCAAAGCAACTGCCTGCGGATCTACAGTTAAGTTATGACCTGTTCGTCTATGACCGTGATATGGCGTTAGTGGACGAAACTTTCCCTTCACGCTTTATGCCGATAAGCCAGTTCTATAGCACTGTCATTACTATGGTGCAGCTGGGAAGTGGCGAAAGTGCACAACCTTTTAAGACTGTCCAAGATTATCGTAATTGGGAACAGAGAGTCGATGGTTTCATCAAGTGGGTCGCACTTGCTGAAAATCGTATGAATCAAGGCATAGAAAGTAAAGTGGTACTACCTCGAGTGTTGGTAGAGCGCATTATTCCTCAGTTAGATACTATGTTAACGACGGATGCAACTCAGAGCATTTTCTACTCGCCAATCCAGCATTTCCCCGAGAGTTTTTCAGAGCAAGATAAAGCGGAATTGACCACCCGTTATCAAGCCATGATAGCCGAGCGTATCGTGCCAGCGTTAACGAACTTACGCGATTACTTTAAGCAAACCTATTTACCTAAATCGCGGGCGACTGATGGTTGGGCAGGGTTGCCTAACGGTAAAGCTTGGTATCAGCATCTGGCGAACTTACATACGACCACCACTATGTCTGTGGATGAAATTCATCAAATTGGTTTAAGTGAAGTGACGCGAATTTTATCTGAGATGGATAAGGTGCGTGAGCAGGTTGGTTTTAAGGGTGATTTGAAGGCGTTTTTTGCGTCTTTATCTTCAGAGCCGCAGTATTTCTATAGCGATCGCCAAGGCTTGATTGATGGCTATATGGTATTAAAAGATAAAATCAATCATGTATTGCCTAACTACTTTAATGTGATGCCAAAGGCTGATTACGTGGTTAAGCCGGTTGAAAGTTTTAGAGAACAATCGGCAGCGGGTGCCTCTTATGAAGCGCCTGCGGTGGATGGCAGCCGTCCAGGGGTGTTTTATATCAACACTTATAACCTCAAGGCGCAGCCAAAGTGGGGAATGACGACCTTATCTTTACACGAGGCCGCTCCTGGGCATCACTTCCAAATCGCGATCAAACAAGAGCTGACTGGTGTGCCAGAGTTCCAGCGTTTTAGCGGTTATACCGCTTTCGAGGAAGGTTGGGCACTTTATGCTGAATACTTAGGTATTGAGATGGGGCTATTTACCGATCCTTACCAGTATTTTGGTAAGCTTTCCGATGAAATGCTGCGTGCAATGCGCTTAGTGGTTGATACAGGCCTTCATTCTAAAGGTTGGAGTCGTGAACAGGCGATTCAGTACATGAAAGACAACTCGCCTATGGCTGAGAGTGACATAGTCGCTGAAGTGGAGCGCTATATGGCGATCCCTGGTCAAGCTTTGTCTTACAAGGTCGGTCAGTTGAAGATTTTGGCACTGCGTGCCCGCGCAGAAAAAGCCTTGGGTGATAAATTTGATCTTAAAGCGTTCCACGATCAAATCCTCACCTCAGGTTCATTACCCATGGCGGTCATGGAAAACAAGATCGATCGTTGGATTGCGTCGAAACAAGCTTAGCCGTGTAAGATGCCGTTAATTGACTTTGTTGTCAGTGACGGCATTTTAAGACTTTTTTATTCAACAGAAAGTTTTTATACTGTTGATTCAAAACCTGTTAAAACGAATGTTTTAGTGGGAACTCAATGATATTTGGGGCAAATGTCTCATGATCCTTACAGGAGTTTTACTATGGTCCAGGCAACAGCAAGACATTTGTTAGTCAGCAGTGAAGAGCAGTGTCAAGCGCTGAAACAGCAAATAATGGAAGGCGCAGATTTTGCTCAAATTGCTCGCGCGCACTCTTCTTGCCCATCAGGTGCCCAAGGCGGCGAATTGGGGTCATTTGGTCCTGGCATGATGGTCAGAGAGTTTGATGAAGTGGTTTTTAGTGCACCATTAAACGAAGTACAAGGCCCCGTGAAAACGCAATTTGGCTTTCATTTACTTGAAGTGACCAGCCGCGCGTAAGTTTTACCGCTTATCTAATACAGCTTGTTTGATACGGCAGCGTTTGCTGCCGTTTTGTTTTATATGCTCATCACGGAGTCACTATGCTGGAACTCTACACTGATAGATTGAAACTCAGGAGCTTACAAGATAGTGATTGGGAACATTTTTATGCACTGCATAACGATCCTGAGATTAATCGTTTTGTACGCGTTCCAGAGTCGCAAGAGGTGATCCGCAGTAAGTTTCAGCAGCGTTCTGATACTTGGTTCTACGGTTCTGGCGATTGGCTGACCTTAGTGATTGAGACCGTTGATACTGGGCAGTTTATCGGTTTAACGGGCCTTTATTGTCAAAGTTTCGAGGAACAGCGTGCCGAAGTGAGTTATTTACTGGCGGCCGAAGGGCACGGTAAAGGTTATGCGACTGAGAGCTTAATGGCGGTCATTGATTGGGCCTGTTTAAGTTTTAATGTACATAAATTTGTTGGGCATTGTGCTAAAGATAATCACGCATCGGCACGAGTACTCGAAAAGTGTGGTTTTCGGCTTGAAGGTTTACTCAGGCAGCAATTCAAAATAGGTGAAAACTGGCTCGATGAATCAGCCTTTGGCCTACTCGCCGATGAAAGACGTCTCTAGCCAAATTATCTTCAGCGAATTTTGTACTGTGCTGGTATAATGCCGCAGGTTTATTTTTAGAAGGCGTGTATTAAGTGGCGCAAATTAATCAATTGGCTTTGCATTCTGGCGAAGATTTCATTGAATTGTACAAAGTATTAAAAGTGCAAGGCATGAGCAATGCGGGTGGTGAAGCCAAACATTTTATCGACGAAGGTCAAGTCACTGTGAATGGTGAAGTTGAAACTCGTAAACGTAAAAAAATTATCGCGGGCGACATCGTCAGCTTTAATGGTGAATCAGTTCAAATCATTGCGGCAGAATAAGCCTGAAACAGTGGAGCAAGAAATGCAATTTCCAGATGATGACAATGGTAAAATGCTGGCCGCAATGGCTGAAGCGGGAATCGATTTAACTAAAGAGTTAGATGTTGATTTCTTTTTGGTTTTTGATGACCAACGCGATGCCGAAACTGCGTTAGAAGAATTAACAAATTCTGACTTGGAAGGCGAGCTTGAGCTGAATCTGAATGATGAGCTTGGTAAGTGGGAAATCATTGTTTGTCTCAATATGGTGCCTGAGTACGATACATTGGTTGAACAAGAAGTCATGCTAAATGATTTTGCTGCCGAATTCGGCGGCATGACCGACGGTTGGGGCGTAATGCAACATCAAGACGGTGACGATGAGTTTATGGACGATGATGACCATGTTCACGGTGAGCATTGCAATCACTAATTCTGATGCGCTTTAAGTCTTGAATCTAATAAACCACCTTTTGGGTGGTTTTTTATTGATGTTTTTCTGCGCTCCGTTAGTGTTCTCAATAGCCTCGTTTGGCACTTATAGCGTTATTGTGCCTCGCTTGAACTGAGATACGCTTAATCCAGATTAATGACGATAGGGCGCAAAAATCTCTAATAACCATTCGATAAAAGCTTGAGCTTTTAACGGCAGGCTTGGGGATTTTGGGGTGAGTAAATAATATCGATAGGGACTGGTAAAGGGGGCGTCGAAGGGGATGACTAAGCTGCCATTTGCCAGTTGTTCTTCGATGAAGAATCGCGGAATAAGTGCTGCGCCCATGCCACTCGCAGCCGCTTGACTCAACATATAAAAATGCTCGACACCAAAGGTTTGTGCTTGGGTGAGTGTTAAACCCACCTTTTCCGCCCAATACTCCCAAAGTTCTGGTCTGGTGGTGTGTTTCAGTAACGTGACGTGATTAATGTCCTCGATATTTTGCAGCTTAGGCGCTAGCGAAGGCGCGCAAACTAAGCATAAATCCTCATCCATCAGCTTGATATAATTCGCGCCCTTAGGGATAACTGTGCTACTACGGATCGCAATATCATAACGACCTTGGCTAAAATCCACGGCAAAGTCGCCAATGGATAAGTCGACATACAAGTGTGGATGGCGGGATTTAAACTGCTCCATTCTTGGAATGAGCCAATTGATGGTTAAGCTTGGAAGCACATTAATAGCTAAGGTTTGCGGCTTAGTGGGCTGACGGCGCAAGTCACTGGTAGCACTAGATAGTGTTTGCAGAGCGGCTTGAACATGGGGTAAATAGCGTTTGGCTTCATCGGTTAAACCGACTTTTTTGTGTAAGCGTACAAAGAGCGCAAAACCTAAATAATCCTCCAATACTCTGATTTGTTTGCTGACTGCGCCATGGGTGACATGCAACTCCTTGCTGGCTAATGTCATGCTCTGTAAACGTGCTGCGGCTTCGAAGGCACGGAGAGAATTGAGGGGTGGTAGTTCGGCAAACATTTTATTTCCTACTGCTGGAAAATCAGAACAGGACTCGGGATTTTGTGTGAGTTTATCTCACGCTGTGCCGACAATAACTCCTTTGCGTTTATTTGGCAAACGCAGTCTAATGTTCGGCAATCACTCTCTTTTTTATCAGAAGAATAATAAATCATCATGGAATTTGAACTGACTCTACAAATCGCAGCGATACTTTTTGCCGTCGCTATGGTGGCTGGTTTTATTGACTCAATCGCCGGTGGCGGAGGCTTGCTGACCATTCCTGCACTTATGTGGGCAGGCTTGCCGCCTGCGGTTGCCTTAGGGACAAATAAGCTGCAGGCCTGTGGCGGCAGTTTTTTTGCGAGTTTGTACTTTGTCCGTAAAGGGCTGGTTGATCTTAAATCCGTTAAGTTAGCCTTGATTTGTGCATTTATCGGTGCGGCATTGGGTACAATTCTAGTTCAACTTGTCGATACTGAAGTGCTGGAGTTGATGTTACCTTTTTTGATTTTGGCTATTGGTTGTTACTTTTTATTTTCGAAAAAGATTTCAGAAGATGATAAACATCAAGTGCTGACACCTACCGCATTTGCCTTTACTGCAGCATTGGGCGTGGGATTATACGATGGCTTTTTTGGCCCTGGTACTGGGAGCTTTTTTGCGCTGGCCTTTGTATCGCTAGCGGGGTTTGGTTTGGCGAAGGCAACTGCCCACGCAAAACTACTTAATTTCTCCACTAACATTGCTTCGCTGATCTTCTTTGCCTTGGGCGGAAAAGTGATTTGGTTATTAGGATTAGTCATGCTGGCAGGGCAAGCGATTGGTGCAACCTTGGGTTCTCGTCTCGTGGTCACTAAAGGTACAAAGATTATCAAGCCATTGGTGGTGACTATGTCCCTTGCTATGAGTTTTAAACTTTTGGCCAGCCAATATAATTTATTTTCGTAAACTCTTTGATATTAAGCATTTTATAAAACTCACTCATCAATAGAAGCTCTTTAAGCTGCGCATGAGTGTATCTTCGCGGCGTCCATCTTGGCTCAAAAGTTAAGCTGAGGTGGATATCACCCAAAAGATCCGCCAAATGACGACTTAAAACGTCTCATCCTACTTTGAGTTAGGTGTACTCTTTCAAGTTTTTTGAATAGTATTACCTGTCATTTTTAATACACTTTTTAGGCTTCCTATTGTTTTGGCGTGTATTTTAAATATTGTGTACATATTTAATCCGATTGATATAAGTGCAGTATCTATCTTGCTAGTCTTATCTGCATCGACGGGCGGCATGTGCGCTCGGGTTTAGCGCCACCACTTCTTTAAAAGAGCGATTATGAAATTTATCCACACCTCGGACTGGCACATAGGTCGTCAATTACACAATCAATCACTACTGGATGATCAAGCCTTTGTGCTCGAGCAAATTATTGCTCTAGCGGATGAACACAAGGTGGATGCCGTGATTGTGGCGGGGGATATTTATGACAGATCGATTCCGCCTGCGAATGCGGTCGCGCTGTTAGATGATGTGCTTAACCGCTTAGTACATGATTTAGGCCTGCAAGTCATTATGATTGCGGGTAACCACGATGGTCACGAGCGCTTAGGTTTTGCAGCAAAACAAATGGCGGCAAGTGGGTTACATATTATTGGGCCTTTGAGTGCTGACATTCATCCCATTACTTTATTGAGTTCAAGCGGTGATGTGGTGTTTTATCCCTTGCCCTATGCCGAACCTGCCACAGTGCGCCAAGTTTTTGAGTGTGAGGCTACAAGCCATGAGGCCGCAATGACGCTATTGCTTGAACAAGTACGCCAGCATGATAGCCAAGGTTTGCCGAAAGTGGTGATAAGCCATTGTTTTTTGGATGGTGGCAGTGAGTCAGAATCTGAGCGACCACTGAGCATTGGTGGCGCCGATAAAATATCGCCAACGCTATTTACTGAGTTTGATTATGTCGCTCTTGGGCATTTGCACGGACCGCAATACAAAGGTGCAGAGCATGTGCGCTACTCAGGATCGATTTTGAAGTATTCCTTTAGCGAACAACATCAACATAAGTCGGTGACCTTAGTCGAACTTAGCGCGCAAACGCCGATTAAAATTAGTTTATTGCCATTAACGTCGATACGCGATGTCCGTATCTTAGAAGGGGAGTTAGCCACATTACTCGCCCAAGGTAAAACGGATATCAAGCGTGAGGACTACCTTATGGTCAGACTCCTTGATAAACATGCCATTTTAGATGCTATGGGAAAATTGAGAGCAGTTTACCCTAATGTGCTGCATTTAGAGCGGACTGGTCTGATGGCGGGGCAGCAACAAGTCACCTTGAGCCGAGATCATATCAAAAAAGGCGAGATGGACATGTTCCGTGACTTTTTCTCTCAAGTGTCCGGCGAGTCATTAACACAAGCACAGCAAGCTGTGATGGATGAACTCCTGACTAAGCTACACAATGAGGAGCGCCAAGCATGAGACCACTTAGCCTTTCCATGTCAGCCTTTGGCCCCTTTGCATCGACGCAACAACTTGATTTTACGGCCTTAGGGACTAATCCGTTATTTTTGATTAATGGACCCACTGGTGCGGGTAAGACGACCTTGCTCGATGGTATTTGCTTTGCCCTCTATGGCAAAACCACAGGTAATGAGCGTGAAGGCAGCCAGATGCGCTGCGATATGGCCGATGATAGTCTGCTAACAGAAGTCACTTTTAGTTTTCAGTTGGGTAATAGCAGTTATCGTATTCGCCGTGTGCCAGAGCAAGACAGGGTTAAAAAAAGCGGTGACGGCTCAACGGTGCAGAAGCCCGAAGCTCAGTTATATAAGATAGACGCCGCGGGTAATGAAAGTTTGCTTGTAGTGAGCAAAGTCTCTGAGGCAACTGCTGAGATTGAAGCCTTAACTGGCCTCGATGTGGAGCAGTTTCGCCAAGTGATGGTGTTGCCACAGGGAAAATTTCGCGAATTGTTAATGGCAGACTCTAAAGCCAGAGAACTGATATTTAGTCAGCTATTTCAAACGCATATATACCGACGTATTGAAGATTCCTTAAAAAGTAAGGCTGCAGATATCCGCGCCTTAGTGAAAGATCAACGCAGTCGCCGTGATGGCATTTTACAAAGTGCGGGTTTGGCATCCGATGACGAGCTTAGCTGTGAATTAGCCAAGCTCACGCCAGAACTTGAAACTGCCCAAAGTGCGAAAGAACAAGCATTACAGCAGCAACAATGGGTGATAAAAACCAGCGATGCCGCCCAGCATTTATTGGCCGAATTTGCGCAGTTTGATGCCTTAACTCAAACGGTTGCTGCGCTTGATGCACAGCAAGAAAACATGGCTGCGCAAACCTATAAACTGAATTTGGCTAAACAGGCGCAGCACTTGGCACCCATGCTTGAGGTGTTTGTGGCCCGTGAGCAGGAAGCCAAGGCGGCAAGTCTTGCCCTTGAACATGCGAAAACAGCATTAATCCATGCTAAAAAAGCCTTCGATAACGCAGAGCTTAAGGCCGCTGATTTACCCGTGTTGGAAGCGTCGTTACTCGAACAGGAACAGGTTAAACAGCAACTGAATGCCTTAGGGCCGCAGCTCAGGGAATTGGATAGGCTTAATAAAACCCTTGAACAAGAGCAAACGCAACTCATTAGCGCGAAAACACAACTTCAGAACAGCAAACATGAGTTAGCCACTGTAGTCCAAAAACGCCGTGAATTGGAATCCGCTCTGCCGCAACTACAGGCCAATAGCGAAACTCGCCTCTCATTGCAACAAGCGCACCAGCAGCAACAGCAGTTATTGTCTACCTATCAGCAATGGCAACAAGTGGCGGCAAGGGTATCGTCCACACAGGCAAAACTTGTTGAGGCTAAAGTCAAAGGGCGACAACTCAGTGCTCAGCATCAGCAAGCACAGGTTACATATAAAGCCTTATTGTTGACTTGGCATCAAGGACAGGCCGCTATTTTAGCGCGGCAATTACAGCAAGATGAACCTTGCCCTGTTTGTGGAAGCCAAACACATCCACAGCCAGCACAAAGCCAAGAGCCACTCCCAAGTGATGAAGCGCTGCAATTAGCACTTGAGGCTGAAACGAATGCTCAAGAAATCCTGAGCAAAGCCAGAGCGGAATATCGTGGGCTACAAACGCAGTTAGAAACCTTGCAACAGCAAGCACAAGATCTCGCGGTCCAATTGGGCACTACGGTTGATATTCCTTTAGACGAACATACACATACCTTGTCGCAATACGCTTTTTCACTCACTCAAGCGGAGCAAGCCCATCAGCAGTTACAGCTGTTACAGCAAGAGATTGCATTGTTGCACGCACAGGAAACGCATCTACAACAAAAGCTAGAGCAAGGACAAATACACGACAGTGCACTGCAATCTAAAGTGGATATATTGCAGGGGCAGTTAGCGCAAATGCAGCAAAGTGTTCCATCTGCGCTTGCAACGCTTGAGGCCTTAACTGCAGCAATCGCGCAAAATCAGCAAAGTATCAGCCAAATTAAGCAACAGATTGCTAGTGTTAGGGATCTCCAACAACAGACTGGCCAATCTTTTGTTGCGGCTAAAGCGGCACTTAATGGTGCTGAAAATGCTGCTGAGGCGGCATTAGCCCAGCAAACGCGTGCACAGCAGCAACTCAATCAGCAATTAGTCGCAGCAGGTTTTGCCGATCAACAGGCCTTATTTGAGGCCATGATCGATGAAGAACAACAGCGTGCATTAGCCAGCGAGATTGAGGCTTACCAGCAGCGCAGTGCTTTGACTAAGGCACAGTGCGAGCAGTTAGCGCTTAGGCTTAAGGATAAAGTGCCACCTGATAGCATTAAGCTGGCTGCTGAGCTTGAGTTCGCGCAGCAAGCATTACACGCTGCCGAGCATGCATGGCAGTTGCTTCACACTCGCACAGTATTACTGATGCAAACTCAAACCCAGCTGAGTATTGCCGATGCAAAAGCTAAGGTTTTGGAAGATGAATATGCGGTTATCGGCACCCTTGCAGATGTCGCTAATGGAAATACAGGTAATAAGATCAGTCTGCAACGGTTTGTGTTAAGCGTACTGCTTGACGATGTGTTGTTAGAGGCAAGCCACAGGCTACACCTAATGAGCAAAGGGCGTTATCGTTTACTACGTAAGGAAGATAGGGCAAAGGGTAACAAAGCTTCTGGGCTCGAATTGGAAGTAGAAGATGCTTATACCTCCAAAGTGCGTCCTGTGGCCACCTTAAGCGGTGGTGAAAGTTTTATGGCAGCATTATCTATGGCGCTAGGCCTATCTGATGTAGTGCAAGCCTATGCAGGTGGTATTAAACTCGATACTTTATTTATCGATGAAGGCTTTGGCAGTTTAGATCAAGATTCTTTAGAACTGGCCATTCGGACCCTGATGGATTTGCAATCCTCTGGCCGCATGATAGGGGTGATCTCGCACGTGTCGGAAATGAAAGAGCAGATAAATACCCGCATCGACATCAATAAAACCTCACATGGGAGCGAAATGACGATAGTTTTGCCTTAGTTGCTCATTCTCACAGAGTGCGATAAATAACAAATTGTTTTATAAGTGTTATTTATTGTATCTCCTGTGTGTTTAACATTCGGATAATACACACAAAGTGAGTTGGAAATGCCAACTAGCGCATGTTTTTCATTAATGGTACAACAAAAGAGTGAAATAGCGTTTGTCATAATCGGTTTTTTGATATAAGTTGGAAAAAATTCGGGCTTCCCTCAAAGGGACTGGTCAAAAATAGAACGCAAAGTTAACGAAAGGTGAAAAGCGTTGCAAACAGGCAAACCCAACTTTATCAACTTATCGCAAACCCGTTTGCAGAACTTATCATCGACCCAAAAGAACATTCTATTAATGGGTAGTTTGTTGATGGGTGCTGCGATGTTGATGCCGAATAATAACCATGTTACGCCAACTGCTCAGCGTATCCCTGTTGTTCTCGATATTGAAAATATTCTCCCTCAAGTTTCTGAACTTGAAGTCCTAGATCAAGCTGCACTCATTAATAATGCTCCCCAGTTTGAGCGAATTATCGTTTCCGGTGATACCTTAAGTGGTTTATTTTCCAAGGCGGGTGTTGATCAGCAAACTATGTATAAGGTTTTAGAAGCTGATTTAAACATTTTGGCACTTGATACCCTGTTACCTGGTAACAGAATGCAATTTTGGCTTGATAGTGAAGGCCAGTTACAAAAATTAGAACTTTATTTTAACGCTGCCCGCCAAGTGGTTTTTACACGTTATGAAGACGGTAGTTTTAATGTTGAAGAAGTGAACGTTGAAGGTGTTTGGCAAAATCGAATTTTGACTGGTGATATTAAAGGTTCTTTCTACGTTTCAGCCCAAAAAATGGGTTTAGCCGCTGCAGATATTCAGCGAATTGAAGATTTACTCAAAGAAAAATTGAATTTTGCCCGTGATTTACGAGCTGGCGACAAATTCTCAGTTTTGGTAAATGATCAATATGTTGAAGGTGAACCGACGGGAAGTAGCCAAATTTTAGGCGTCAGTATTAAAAGTGGCCGTTCTGAAATTAGTGCATATCAATATTCTGATGGCAGTTATTATGATGCTAAAGGTCAGAGTTTAGTTCGGGCATTCCAACGTTATCCGTTAGCTAAACAACCGCGTATGAGTTCACGTTTTAACAGCCATCGCAAACACCCAATCACTGGGCGTATTTCTCCCCATAATGGAACAGACTTTTCTGTGCCGATCGGGACTAAAGTTATTGCACCTGGTGATGGAATTGTCAGTTTAGTTACGGACCATCAGTTTGCTGGTAAGTATATTGTGATTGAACATGGTGGTAAGTACCGTACCCGTTACCTACATTTGTCTAAGGCGTTAGTGCGTAAAGGCCAACGTGTAACTCGCGGTCAAGTGATTGCTTTATCTGGTAATACAGGTCGTTCGACTGGTCCACATTTGCATTATGAATTCCATATCAATGGTAAACCTGTTGATCCGTTGAAAGCCGATATTCCTATGTCGAGCAAGTTAGCGAATCAAGATTTACGCACATTCACTAATATGGTGAAGAGTCGTGAAGCTATAATGAACTTAGGTTAGCTAAACCTAAGCTAATAGAATTTATAGTATCAAAGTTTGAATAAACAATAGCACTGACTTTCTAGAAGAATTTATCAATGCCGATGGAATGAAAATTTCATCGGCATTTTTGTTTCCACAATACTTATTATGGTAGACATTTTCCTGCTATCACGAGTACTGTTCAAGTTGTATAAAAGCTTAAAATTTGTTCGATTCGAAGTCGTGGCGATAAAACATAAGGGATAAAATAGGTAGGATCTTCAGTTATAAGTGTTATAGCGAGTCATTCAAAAGGTTGTGAAGAGGAAAATTGTGCGGCTGAAGAGCTTATAACGTTTTTTATTAAGGACTGAACAGAGAACCAAATATGCAGTGCTAAATAGTGCCTATCAGCTTGCGTGGCGCCTTTGCATCACTTTTAATGCGCACTTGCACAATTTACCTTTTAATGCGGGACAGCCACCGCAGGGGGATTTTTTAAAGGGGCGTAATGCAAAGCTGTGTTCTGTGGGTAAAGGAGAAAGTCGAGTAATAATAGTCGATGAAAATGTCGCATCATTTGCGGCAATAAACTTAGCTTTTGCGAGTTTTAATTGTTTTTTGAGTGTTGATTTATTGCTAAGGGCAAATTCTTGCTGAGCAATATGCTTAGAGAGTAATTGGGTGAGGTGCTTTCGTTGAGCCTTTTTATTCTTCAAAGATTTATCAGTCTGCGCGCGTAGATGTGATGAGGATGTAATAGTGTTCCCTGTGTTTGAAACAGATTTAACCTGTGTTTTGAGTAGCTTTTTAGCTTGCTTTTTACACCACTTGCTTAAGAGTTTGTCGATATTCTGTTTCGTCATTGTCATTACAGTATTCTGCAGCGCTAGATACTATGACATTCTAAATGAAAACTATTATCAGTCAAGTTTTGGGTGAAAAATATACGAAGGTTAGGTGTCGATTTTATCTGTAGAATAAGGGGATATGTTAGCGTCGATGCAAGTCAATAATAAGCGCAAATCAAATTCAAACTGGTGATAATCCGGCTCCATATGAGTACACAAATTGTAGAAAGCTTTGTTGTGATCTTTTTCTTTTAAATGGGCTAATTCGTGTACGACAACCATACGCAACAAAGGTTCTGGCACACGCTTTAAACGCGAAGAAATGCGAATTTCGTTCTTCGCTTTGATTTTATTGCCTTGAACTCGTGCTACATAGGAATGCAAGCCAAGTGCATGATGACTAATATTAATTTTGTCATCAAATATCACTTTTGAGAGTGGTGAGGACTGGCGTAAAAATTGATTTTTAATCGTCTGAGTATAGTCGTACAGCGCTTTATCGCTACGAACGCTATGTATGACAGGATGACGTTTCAGCAATAGCTTGGGTAATGTGCCAGCATCGAGATGTTGCTGTACCTGCTGTTGAATATCAAGGCTGTAACCGTTTAAGTACTTTAATGGATTCATAGAGGATTTAGCTCCGAATGACTTCGGAGCCTGAGTTCATCACATTACTTAGACTTTGCCAAAAATTCGGCGATTTTGATGGGCATAAGCGGCTTCGAAAGCTAACTGCTGTACTTTTTTAAGATCTAAACTATCGAAATCAACTTGGGGGGGATTGCGCTTGTTTTGCTCTTTGATAGTGACAGGAGACAATAGACTGACAGGTAATTCCCCTAATTGAATTGCTGCTTCAAGTTTAAAGCTTGTCGCTGAACCCGCGAGTTTACCTTTTTGCTCACGTTCTATGATGACAACTTCATCAACGCGATAATCTTGCATAAGCTTATGAAAAGCGAAGTGAAACTCACGAATAGCTTCTGTGGTAGCAGATTGGGAAACGGTGAAAGACACCTTACGGCATTCTGGCACATTGAAGGTTTCACCTTCATAACTCAATAAACTGATAATGGCTTCGCCACCTTTTAATTCAACACCACAAACTCTCATGTTACACCTTCAAAATATCGATAATAGCGCTATTGTAGCTGGAAATGACCTGAGGATCAGCGTTTACCATGCGCTTTTGATTCGCTTGGCGACAGACTGATAATTTTAGTATATCAATTTCCAGTATTAGATCATGCCTATGTGATTTGTATCAGAGATAATATCTGATGTTAAATCCATCGGCATTTATGCATAAATTAGTTTTAAACTTCTTCAGTATCACTGTCTTGCAGTAATTGCGCCGCAGCAGGTTTTCTACGCATAGGAGCATCGCCGACATCCACGCCCGTGATGAAACGCTTATCCCGCGACGGTGCTGGTGTGGTTGCTTTGGTTCTTTTGCTCTTACCTTTAGCAAGCTCCGCTTTAGCAACACGTTTTACTGGCGTTTGTTTAGCTTTGCTTTTTAGACCACTAAATTTAGCTTCTAGGCCTGGAATTGTGCTGATCTCAAAGGTTTTTCTGAGGAAGACTTGGACTTTCTTAAAGTTGTCCCAATCTTTTGGCCCGACGAGCGATATCGCATCACCTTTTGCGCCTGCACGACCAGTACGGCCGATACGATGCACGTATTCTTCGGCAAATTTAGGCATGTCGAAGTTAACGACCAAAGACACATTGAGCAAATCCAGACCACGAGAGGCGACATCGGTCGTCACTAGGACTTGTTGTTGGCCACGGGCAAATTGGTCCATGATTTGGTTTCGTGCGGCCTGCTTTAAATCACCGCTTAGTGCGGCGGTTGCAAAACCTTGCGCGGTTAATTTAGCTGCTAAGCGCTCAGTATCTGGACGCGTCGCAGTAAAGATGATCACTTGTTTATGGGTTTCATCTTTGAGCAAACGGGCTAATAACGCTTCTTTATGGTCTAAGTGGTCACATAAAAAGATACGTTGATGAATATCGTTATGCTCAGAGTGAGCCGCGCCAATCGCCACATGTGCTGGATTTTTTAGTAATGTTGCTGCGATATCATTGATTTCGTCGTGATCTAACGTGGCAGAAAACATCAGCGTTTGACGGCGTTTATGATCTGCTGCATCGTTGATCGCTTTTAGTTGCGGTGCAAAGCCTAAATCTAACATGCGGTCGGCTTCATCGAGGACTAATAACTCTAAGCCATTGAGAAAAAGATGCTTCTGTTCTAAATGATCGGCGATACGGCCTGGAGTCGCGACAATAAAATGCGGTTCTTTCGCTAAGGCTTTGGCTTGGTCATTAAAGTTTTCACCGCCCAGTACGCTGATGGCCTTGTATTGGGTGTTGGCGACAAGCAGGCGAAGCTGACTATAAACCTGATGTGCTAGTTCGCGAGTCGGTAATAAAATCAAGACTCTAGGATCACGTTTCGACAGTGAGCGGGTAGAAATGACTCTTTGCAATGCGGGTAACAAAAACGCTAAGGTTTTACCTGAGCCCGTTTTTGATGACGCCATTAAATCTTTACCTGCCAATGCGATAGGCAGTGCTTGTTCCTGGATGGCGGTGGGTTCTGTGATCCCCATATGTTTTATGCTTTGAAGCAGACGCTGGTCCAGAGAAAAATCGGTAAATTGCAAAGGTATATCCCCTAAATCTTAGTAAGGGCAGATTATAGCCTTAATCGCCCTTGCTCAGCTATCCACATCGGTGATTATCTCTGCTTCATGCACGGATTGATGTAGAAAGTGTGCCATTTATGCTCTGTTGATTGTATTTATTTACATTGGTATTACAACCTCTTAATTGTGTCGTTTTTACCTATTGACAGTGGATATGGCAGGATTTTACGTTATCGTGTACTGCATTGAGTTACAGGAGAAATGATTTATGGCTAACGGAACAACCCCTTCGGTAGGTATTGCCTTGGGTAGTGGGGCGGCGAAAGGTTGGGCACATATATACCCGTGATCAATGAAGATGCTTGATTTTCAGTGAAATGAGGATCAAGCTAACGATTATGAAACTACTCCTTACTCCTGAACAAAAACAAGTCCTAGAGACCCAGCATGCTCAAACGCGTGACGGGCGTATTCGTGACCGCATCAAAGCAGTACTGCTTGCATCCGAAGGCTGGACCCCGGCAATGATTTCTCAAGCATTACGCATTCATGAAAGCACTGTACGTAATCACCTTGCCGATTAC